>JBIKWW010000003.1:0-22956 GCA_044356125.1 Acidimicrobiia bacterium | reverse complement strand
GCGGGTGGTCGGAGTCGTACCCGCGGTGGGTGGCGAGATCGAAGGCCACGCTCACACCCTGCTGCCCGGCGGCCAGGTTCTTCCGGTAGAAGGCGTTGGACTCCTCGGCCGTCGAGAACCCGGCGTACTGGCGGATGGTCCAGGGCCGGTTCGTGTACATCGTCGCCCGCACGCCGCGGACGAACGGGGCGAACCCCGGGAGTGTCCCCGTCGTCTCCAGGTCCTCCAGGTCCGCCGCCGTGTACAGCGGCTTCACGGCGAGGCCCTCGGGGGTGACGGTGGTGAGGCCCTCGGTCGAGGGGGCCTTCAGCTCCTTGGCGGCACGCGCCTCCCAGGTGGCCGGGTCGACGGGGGGGAACTCGTTCAGCACGACGGGAAGGGTACCGGGCGGTGCCCGGGACGACCTACGGGGAGCGGTTCGGTGGGACCGGAACGCGCCCGGGCCTGTCGCCGTCCGTCGCCATGGGGCAATCTCTCACCCATGAACGTCGGTGGGCTGCGCGTGCTCGGGATCCAGAGCGTCGAGATCGATCCGCTCCTGCGCCACGTGGAGGTGTTCACCACGGGCGGGCTGATGACGCTCCTGTGGCACGGCCCTGAGGACGCCCGAGACGTGGTGCTCTGCGGCGGGGGCGCCCTGGGTGGCCTCCTCGGACCCGCCGACGGGCTCTACCACGACCTCGGTCGCGCCCTCGGCGCCGAGGGCCTGGGGGTGATCCGTGTCGGGTGGCGACGCCCCAACGACATCGACGCCTGCATCGCCGACTTCGGGGCCGCCGCCCTGCTCGCCGAGCGCCGGGGCGGCGAGCGTTGGGTCACCCTGGGGCACTCCTTCGGCGGGGCGATCGCCATCGGAGCCGCGCTCGACGCCAGCCCGATCGCCGACGGCGTGCGTGGGGTGTGCACCTTCGCCACCCAGTCGGCCGGCTGCGAGCACGCCGACCAGCTCGGCGGACGTCCCCTGCTGCTGTTCCACGGCACCGACGACACGATCCTGCCGGTCTGGTCGAGCGAGGTCGTGCGGGAGATCGCCGGCGGCGGCGAGCTCGTCGTGCTCCCCGGTGCCGGTCATCTCCTCATCGAGGGCGAGGCCCCGGCGGTCCTGCGCAAACGCGTTCCCTCGTTCGTCCGCGACTGCTACGCGCGCTGAGGATCTGGTCATGGCCCGTCCCCGGCCCGGTGATTGGATCTGCGCCCGTCGCGGTCACGTGATGCCCGCCGGGCCGGTGATGCTGCGCACGGCGCTGCCCGAGGACCTCCCCGACCTCCGCCCGACCCTCGACGCCGGCACCCTCGCCGCGCTCGGATGGACCGACGGCTGGGACCGGGCCTGGGGGGCGGCCGATCCGGCCGGTCCCGTCCGGTCCCGTCGGGGGCGCCTCCGGTTCCGGGCCCGCGGGCCCGAGATCACCGGGTCTGCGGCTCGCAACCCGGTCTCGGAGCGGTTCCTCGTGCTCGACGGCCGCGGGCGGCAGGTGATCGGGGGGATCGACATGGTCCGGTCCGCCGAGCCCCGGACGGTCGGCGTCACCTTCTGGCTGGCCGGGTCGGCCCGTGGTCGCAGCCGCTCGGTCCATGCCCTCGAAGCGCTCGGCCGGCTGGCTGCCGGTCATCTCGGGGTGCGGCGGATCGTCGCCGGTTCGGACCGGGCGAACCCGGCCGCGCAGGCCGTGCTCCGCCGCGCCGGGTTCACCCCCGAAACGAGCTCGCTCGCCAGCACGACGGCGGGCGCCTGGCGGATGTCGCAGCACCTCGGTGTCCCCGCGCCGGGATGGGCGACGAACGTGCTCCTCCGGCAACAGGGCCTCGCGGGAGCGCTGACCGCCCGCACGACCGACCGGGCCCGGAGCCTCGAGGCGCCCGCCGAGCTGTGCCCCCGCATCGAAGCGCTGCGGGGCGCGCTCGGCCCGTGGCTCGACCCCCCGGCCGGCTGACCGGCACGACCGGCCGGCTGACCGGCACGACCGGCCGGCTGACCGCCGGCACCCGCCACCGGCCCGGCACCCGCCACCGGCCCGGCAGACACCGGACCGCCGGCACCCGCCACCGGCCCGGCACCACCGGATGCTCAGGAGCCGGCGGGCTCGACGACGGCCCGGCGGCCGTCGACGGCGACCACGACCCGGTTGCCCGCCACCGGGGCCGTGGAGGACCCGCTCAGGTGGACCGACACCAGACGGTCGATCACGTCGAGGCGGACGGTCACGACGGTCGCCGCCCCCTGGAACGTGGCGACGACGACGGTTCCCGGGAGTCCCTCCTCGCCGAGCGAGAGGTCCTCGGGGCGAACGAGGAGCGTCACCGCCGTGCCCGGCGCCCCGGCCACCGGACCGGGCACCCCGACGGGCCGAGCAACCGGCAGCCCGGCCACCCGGACCGTCACCGCGTCGACCACCTCGGCCGGGAGCTCGTTCATCGTGCCGACGAACCGGGCGACGAACGCACTGGCCGGATGCCGGTACACCTCGACGGGGGAGTCGAGCTGCTCCAACCGCCCGTTGGACATCACCCCGACCCGGTCGGAGATGGCGAGCGCCTCCTCCTGGTCGTGGGTGACGAACAGGGTCGTGATCCCCAGCTCGGTCTGGATCCGGCGGATCTCGTCGCGCAGGTTGGCTCGGACCTTGGCGTCGAGCGCGGAGAGCGGCTCGTCGAGCAGCAGCACCTCGGGCTGCACCGCCAGGGCCCGGGCCAGGGCCACCCGCTGCTGCTGTCCGCCCGAGAGCTGGTGCGGGTAGCGGCCGGCGAGCGGGCCGAGCTCGACGAGCTCCAGCATCCGCGACACCCGTGACGACCGCTCCGCCGGGGCCAGGCGACGGGTCCGCAGGCCGAACTCGACGTTGCCCGCCACCGAGAGGTTCGGGAACAGGCTGTAGCTCTGGAAGACCATGCCCATGTTGCGCCGGTGGGCGGGCCGGTGCGTGATGTCGGTGCCGTTGACGGACACGGTCCCGGCATCGGGACGCTCGAACCCGGCGGCCACGCGCAGGGCCGTGGTCTTGCCGCAGCCGCTCGGGCCGAGCAGGCTGACCAGCTCGCCCTGGCGGAGGGTGAGATCGAGCGACTCGAGCGCGACGGTCGATCCGAACGTCTTGCGGATCCGGTCGAACACGAGGGCGTTCACGCGGCACCTCCGGCAGCGGTGGCGAGCGTGACCCGCCGCCCGCCGCGCTGGCGGGTGAGCAGCGACAGGACGGCGAACAGCAGGGTCGTGGCGACGAGCGCGGTCAGCGCCAGTGCCATGCCGCCCTGCGGTTCACGGCTCTGGTACTGCGCCATGAATGCGGGGACCGTGCGCTTCAGCAGGATCCTCGCCATCGTGTACTCGCCGAGCACGACGGCGGCCGTCAGGAACGACGCCGAGATGATGGCCGACCGGAGGTTGGGCACCAGGACCCGGCGGAGCGTGGAACCCCAGCCCGCTCCGAGGGAGCGGGAGGCGTCGACGAGGGTGCGCACGTCGATGGCCCGGATGCCGGCGTCGAGCGAGCGGAACGTGAAGGGCATGGCGAGCACCACGTAGAAGGGGATCAGCGACCAGTCCGAGTTGAGGAACCAGCGTGCATGCGGCTTGAGCGGCAGCACACCGGCGACGAGGGCGATCGGGGGGATGACGTAGGGGAGCACCGTCAGGAACTCGACGACCGTCCGGGCCCGGGGGATCCGCAGGTGCACCCAGAGCGTCGTCGGCAGCATCAGTCCGAGGGTCATCGCCACCGTGCCGAGGGCCAGGGTCAGGCTGAGGCGCAACGCATCCTGGAACTCCTGGTCGCCGAAGGCCGTGGTCAGCCCCTCGATCGACCAGCGGTCGAACAGGGTCGACCAGCCCAGGCGGATCATCGGGATCCCCTGGAACGAGAAGCGCGCCATCGCCAGGAGCGGGAGCACGAAGAACAGCGCGCTGAGGATCACGACGAGGAACGGGCCGATCCGTCCGGCCGACCGGGTGCGGGCCGTCATCGCTGCCACCGCTCGGCGCGCTTGCGAAGGAACCAGTAGAGGCCCATGCACACCGCCATGATCACGATCATCCACGAGGCGAGGGAGAACCCGAGTTGGTCCTCGTTGGCGCTGACGTCACCGCGGAGGTAGAAGCCGATCCTCAGGGGGACGATCAGCGACTTCTGGGTCAGCGCAGCGGCCGTCGCGTACGCGCTGAACGAGTTGGCGAACAGCAGCAGGAACCCGCCGAGGAGCGAGGGGGCGAGCACGGGGAGACCCACGCGGCGCCAGTAGGTCCAGGTCGTGCCCCCGAGGTTGGCGCACGCCTCGCGCCACGAGGGCCGGAGCCCGTCGATGGCCGGCAGGGTGATGAGGACCATCAATGGGATGTTGAAGTACGAGTAGACGGTCGTGAGCCCCCACGTGGAGTCGAGCCGGAAGCTCGTGTCGTAGAGGCGGAAGCCGAAGGCGCCCTCGAGGATCTTGGTGAGCAGGCCCTGGCGGCCGAGCAGGGCGACGAAGGCGAACGCCAGAGGGATGCCGCCCAGGTTGGCCGCCACACCGCTGAAGGAGGTGACGAGTGAGCGGAGCCAGCGGGGGCGGCGCAGCAGCGTGGCGGCGTAGGCGAGCAGGGTCCCGGCGACCACGCCGACGGCGGCGGCGATGGCCGACAGCCACACCGAGAAGCGGAACGCGTCGAGGTTCTGGCCGGAGAAGGCGTCACGGAGCGCCTCCAGCGTCCGGTTGCCGTCGTTGTCGGTCGTGGCCCGGGAGAACACCACCCCCGTGGGCAGCACGAGGAAGAGCGTGAGGAAGGCGAAGAGCGGCACGAGCCCGACCCACGAGAGACTTCGCGGGGCTCGCCGGGACGCGCCGGGGGTGGCGCCACGCCGATGCGCGACGCCACCCCCTCCAGGCGTGGCCGGGTCGGTCACCCGGGATCAGGCGTCGGCGACCATCGGGCCCCACTGGGCGGCGAGGGTCTCCTTGGCCTTCGTGACCTGGGCCGGGGTCAGGAACTTGATCTGGGAGATCAGCTCCGCCGGCGGGAGGTTGGCCTTCAACTCGTCGGTGATCTTGCCGGCGGCGGCGATCGCCTCGTAGCGGGCCGGGATGGCCCCGCCGGCGAGGTAGCCCAACGCGCCCTCGTCGGAGAGGATGTGCTCGAGCCAGAGCTTGCCGCAGTTGGGGTGGGGCGAACCCTTGATCGGGCCCTGCACGTAGAAGCCGCCGTAGACGCCGTCGCTCGGGTAGTTGAGCTCGACGGTGAGGTTCTGGGCCTTCAGGTCGGCCTGCAGGCCGGGGAGGTTGTAGCTCCAGTCGATGGCGATGGGCGTCTCGCCCGACAGCACGGTCGCCTTCGTGACGTCGGTGGCGCCCAGGTTCCCGGACTTCTTCAGGTCGGCGAAGAACTGGATGCCGGGCATGATGTCGTCGGCGCTGCCGCCGTTGGCCAGCGAGGCGGCCATGACCGCCGCGAAAGCCGCTCCGGCCTCACGGGGATCACCGTTCAGCGCCACGAGGCCCTTGTACTCGGGCTTCTTCAGGTCGGCGAAGGTCTTCGGGGCGTTCTTCACGATCGTGGTGTTCGTGAGGATGGCCATGATCCCGTAGTACGACGCCGTCCAGTTGTTGTCGGGGTCGCGCAGCACGGCGGGGATCTCGCTGGCCAGCGTGGGCGTGTAGGGCTCGAAGAGGCCCTCGGCCGCCATCTCCTGGGCGATGGCCGGGGACACGTCGACGTTGTCGGGCTGGTCGGCCTGGCCGGCCAGGGTCTTCACGGCCTCCATCTCGTCCTTGGACGAGGCGTCGGGGTTGGCGACCGGGTTCTCCACGCCGGGGTACTTGTCCCGGAAGCTCTGGAGGATGCCCTTGTAGTTGGCCCACTCGTCGGGCAGGGCGATCAGGTTGACCTTGCCCTCGGCCTTGCAGGCGTCGGCCAGGGCCGTGAGGTCGGCGGCGGGAGCGGCGGCGGCGCTGGTCTCGGGGGCGGCCGTCTCGGCCGGGGCCTCGGTGGCGGGAGCCTCGGTCGCAGGCGCCTCGGTGGCCGGGGCCTCGGTGGCGGCGACCGTCGTGTCGGCGGAATCGCTGTCGCTGCCGCAGGCGGCGAGTACGAGACCCGATGCCAGCAGCAGGGCCACGGCACGGGTCTTCTTGGGGGAACGGATCATCGGTGACTCCCGGGTGGGGATGCGCTGGAAGCGGGTGGTGGTGCCGGGTCTGGTGACCCGGACGACCCGGACCCTACCGGCCGACGGCCACGCGACGCGGATCGGGACACGAGCACCGTGCGACAACCCGGCAACGAGATGGTGAACGGCCTGACCGGTGAGGGTCGCCCGGGAGGCCCGGATCCAGGAGGTGACGCCCTACCATGAGGGTCATGGCCGTGCGTTTCGTGATCATCGGCGGGGGCCCCGCCGGGAACCAGGCCGCCACCCATGCGGCCCGTCTGGGGGCCGAGGTCACCCTGGTCGAGCGCGACGTCATCGGCGGGGCGGCGCACCTGTGGGACTGCATCCCGTCCAAGACGATGATCGCCACCGGCGGGGCGGTCAGCTTCGCCAAGCGCATCGAGGGCATGGGCCTCGAGCACCTCGCCCCCGAGCTCGACACCGCCAGTCTCCGCACCCGGATCTCCGGCATCGTCGAACGCCTCCAGAGCTCGGTCACGACGCAGCTCGCCAGCCAGGGCATCCGGATGATCCGGGGCACCGCCCGGGTGACCGGCCTGCACGAGGTGACCGTCAGCCAGGCCGACGGCACGACCGAGGTGCTCCCGGCCGACGCCATCCTCGTGTCCACCGGCAGCCGACCGCGCATCCCCGACTGGGTCACGCCCGACGGCGAGCGCATCCTGACCACCCGCGACTGCTACCCGCCCCGGACGATCCCGTCCCACATCTGCGTGGTCGGGTCCGGCGTGACCGGGGTGGAGTTCGTCCACATGTTCAGCTCGCTCGGATCCAAGGTCACGCTCGTCGTGAGCCGCCAGCAGGTGCTGCCCCAGAAGGACCCCGAGGTCGCCGCCGTGCTCGAGGAGGACTTCCTCCGACGCGGGGTCAAGCTGCTGAAGGGCGCCCGCGCCGAGTCGATCGTGCGCGAGGGCGACGGGGTCGTCGTGTCCTGCGACGACGGCCGCGTCGTTCGGGCCTCCCACGCCGTGCTGGCGATCGGGTCGATGCCCAACACCGAGGGCCTCGGCCTGGAGGACATCGGCGTCCGCCTCGACGGCGGGTACATCGTCATCAACCACCACTGCCAGTCCAGCGTGCGCCACCTCTACGCAGCGGGTGACGTGTCGGGCAAGATGCCCCTGTCGTCGGTCGCCTCGTCCCAGGGGCGCGAGGTGGCCCGGCACGCCATGGGCCTGCACACCATGCAGCACCGCCACCTCGACTACGACAAGGCGGCGTCGGCCATCTTCACCGAGCCCGAGATCGCCGACGTCGGGCTGGCCGAGGCCGAGGCGTTCTCGTCGGGCCGCAAGATCCGGGTCACGAAGGTGCCGTTCTCGTCGTCGGCCAAGGCCCTGATCAACAACGACAGCCGCGGCTTCATCAAGATCATCTCCGATCCCCTCACCGGCGTCGTGCTCGGCGGCTCCATCGTCGGGCGGCACGCGGCCGAGCTCATCTCTGTGATCGCCCTGGCCGTGACGGCCGGGCTCAAGGTGTCCGACATCGCCGAGTCGCTCCTCGTTCACCCGGCGCTCTCCGAAGCCCTGGCCGAAGCGGCCGAGTAGGCCGCCGAGGAGGCCGCCGAGCAGCCGGTCGAGCAGGCGCCCGCGCCCGGGTCGCCCGGCCCGCTTCGCGACCAACTCGCGAGACCGGCGTCGGCCGGTCGCGACCGAGGGCTGCGACACTTCCCACGGCTCCGGTTCCCGCTGCGGTCAGGCGGAGGGAACGACGTGGACTCCACCGGATGGGGTGGTGAACACAGGGCCGGGTCCGCCCGGCCTCACGGAGTCGGTGGGTTCCCCTTGGCGGGCGTGGTGTCTGGCTGACGGAGTGGTCCCGTCGGTCAGGCACCAGCCTGCTGCCCCGTCGATCAACGAACCGGTAGCTCGTCGAGCAGTTCTCGCGTCATCCCGGTACCGGTTCATCCCGGTAACGGGTCTGGCCCGACCCGACCGGCTCCGGTGTCAACCCGGTATCGTGTTGCGTGCTGTGGATGCGTCGTCGCCCGTCGAGGGCCGAGGGTCCTCCACGATGAACTCGGCGATGTCGTCGCGCGTCTGCGCTCCGACGGCGAGCGACCCGTCGGGGCGCAGCACGCTGATCGGATCGCCCCGCCGGAAGAACTGGACGGCACCGACGCCCACCCCGGGCAGGGCCGTGAGCGTGGCGATCAACTGGTTGAACAGCTGGAACTGCTGGGTCGAGGTGAGCCGCTCGAACTCGTCGGTGAGCTCCACCTCGGCCCGCCCATCCCGCACCCCGATGGTCGAGGCGATCAGCGACGAGTCCACCACGGCGGTGCTGAGCGCAGGGTCCTCCCCGGACCGGGGACCCAGGGCCAGGTACTCCACGGCGATGTCGGGCGTCGGGGGCAGCCCGATGCGCCGTTTGACGCGCACGACCCGAAGACCGTCGGCGAAGTACAGGTCGAGCGGGTAGTCGACCGGGGCCGGGGTCCCGGCGACCGTCCCCGGGGGAACGGTCACGGGCACGGGCACCGTCGACGTGGTGGTCGTGGTCGCCAGCGGCACCAGGAGATCGGGCGGGATGTTGCCGCGCACGACCCGGTCATCGGGGTCGACGGGCACGCCGCAGGCCCCGAGCAGCACGACCGCCGCCGCCAGCCCGGCCACCAGCCCGACCATCGGGGCACGTCCGGGTCCCGTGCCCGTGCCCGGTCTCATGACGCCGTCCTGGGCAGGGTCACGGTGAAGCGGGCCCCGCCCGTCGGCCGGTTGGTGACCGACACCCGCCCGCCCATCAGGGAGAGCTGTTCGGTGACGAGCGCCAGGCCCAGTCCCGAGCCCGTCCCGTGACGGGCGTGCGCCCCGCGGGTGAAGCGTTCGAAGATGCGCTCGCGGTCGGTGTCGTCGACCCCGGGACCGCGGTCGTCCACGTGGACGTGCACGACCGACCCGGCGGGCTCCACCACCACCTGCTCGGCGCCACCCGCGTGCCGCTTGGCGTTCTCCAGCAGGTTGGCCAGCACGCGCTCGAAGCGACGGCGGTCGAGCTCCACCAGTCGTGCGTCGCGATGGCCGCCGACCTGGACGGCCACCCCCGACCCGGCCAGGACCGGCACCATCTTGGCCACGTGGTCGCCGAGATCGACGAGGTCGGTCTCGAGGTCCTGGCTCCCGGCGTCCATGCGGCCGATCTCGAGGAGGTCGAGGACCATGCGCTCGAACCGGTCGATCTGCTCCTCGAGCATCCCGGCCCCGAGGGCGGCCCGTTCGGGCATCTCCTCGCGGCGCCGCAGCACCAGGTTGAGGGAGTTGCGCATGGCCGCCAGTGGTGAGCGCAGCTCGTGGCTCACGTTGGAGGCGAAGCGGCTGTCGGCCTCGCGGCGTTCCTCGAGGGCGCTGGCCATGGCGTTGAAGGAGTCGATGAAGGGGGCGAGGGCGCGGTCGGCGCTGGGGTCGAGCCGGGCGCGCAGATCGCCCCCGGCGATGCGGTTGGCTGCCGTGGCGAGCTGGCGCAGCGGGCGGACCAGGCGGCGGGCGAGGAGCACCCCGACGAAGGCCCCGGCCAGCGACGCCACCGCGGCGGCGACGGCCAGACCGGCGGCCAGCGCGCCCAGGGTCCGGTCGATGTCGGCCAGCGGGAACACCTCGACGTAGGTGGCGTCGGGCCGCCCGCTCGCCCCGACGAGCGGCACGGCGACCCCGATGCTCGGCCGCCCGGCGATCTCGAAGCGCTGCCGGGTGAACTCGCCCTGGGCGGCGGCGTCGCGCAGGCCGGCCGGGATGACGTCGGCCACGAACGAGGGCGTCCGCCCGGCGAACCACAGGCCGTTGCGCAGCACCAGCGGCGTGGAGGCGACCGTCCCCAGCTCGGAGAGCACCGCCGACACGCTCGCCGGCTTGGCCTGCAGCCCGATGCGCACGGCACGGGCGTTCAGGTAGGCCTGGGCCCGGGCGTCGTCGTCGGCGTTGGCGAGGAGGGTGTTGCGCGTCCGGGAGTAGGCGATGAGCGACAGCGCCGCCGAGGCGAGCAGCACGACGAGCCCGGTCGAGATGGCCGTCCGGACCTGGAGGCGGCGGGCCTGGGGCGGGGCGGCCGGCCGTGCTCCGGCCCGGGCGGCCATGCGGGGCGTGCTCACATGACGAACTTGTAGCCGAGGCCCCGGACCGTGAGGATGTGGCGCGGCGAAGCCGGTGTCGGCTCCACCTTGGAGCGGAGCCGGTAGATGTGGGTGTCGACGAGTCGGCTGTCGCCGAGGTAGTCGGTGCCCCACACCCGCTCGAGCAGCTGCTCCTTGGACAGCACCTGGCCGACGTGGCTGGCCAGCTCCCACAGCAGCAGGAACTCGGTCTTCGTCAGGCGCACCACCTCGCCGGCGACGAGGACCTCGCCCGCCGCCCGCCGGATCTCGATGTCACCCGCTGCGAAGGTGTCACCCGAGCCGACCGGACCCGCCTCCCCGCCCGGCGTCGGGCCCGACTGCACCCGCCGCAGCACGGCCCGGATGCGGGCGGCGAGCTCCTTGGGGGCGATCGGCTTGACGAGGTAGTCGTCGGCCCCCGCCTCCAGCCCGGCGACGACGTCGTGGGTGTCGGCCTGCGCCGTGACCACCAGCACGGCCGTGGTGGTGTTGTCGAAGCGCACCCGCCGGATGACCTCGAGCCCGTGCAGGCCGGGGAGCAGCAGATCGACGAGGACGATGTCGAACGCCTCGCCGGCGTTGAGGATCTCGACCGCCGCCTCACCGGTGGCGGCCTCGACGACGTCGTAACCCTCGTCCTCCAGGTTGAGCCTGAGCGAGACGCGGATCGCGTCGTCGTCCTCGACGAGGAGCAGGCGCAGACCCATGGCCCGTTTCTACTCGGTGGGACCGGCCCGCCGGGCCGACCCGGCCCGGTCGGGTCAGGTTCGGCCGACGCGGGTCGGGTCCGGTCGGGTCAGGTCGGCCCGGTCGGGTCAGGCGATGACCACCACGACGTCACCGGTGCCGACGGTGACGCCGGCCGCCACCTTGACCTCGGTGACCGTGCCGGACTTCTCGGCGTTGATCTGGTTCTCCATCTTCATGGCTTCCAGGATCACGACCGCCTGGCCCGCCTCCACCGCCTGGCCCACCTCGACGAGCACCTTCACGATCGTGCCCTGCATGGGGACGGCCACGGCGCCCGAGCCGGCGCCACCGCCCCCGGCGCCACCGCCCCCGGAGGCCCGCTTGGCCCGCGGCGCCGCCGGCGCTGCTCCGGCCCCGGCGACACCGACCACCGGGGCGATGTCGGGCACCCAGGCCGAGACGGCGAAGCGCTTGCCGTTGACCTCGACATCGAGGTCGCGGCGCACCCGGGGAGGCTGCCCCTCGGCCGCGGTCGGTTCCTCGGTGCCCTTCGACGACTCCAGCTTCGACAGGTCGAGGCCCTCCTCCACCCACTTCGTGGAGTGCCGGGCCTCCCGGAAGTCGGCATGCTCGAGGATGGCGATGTCGGCCGGGATGGTGGTGTGCACGCCGACGATGCGGGTCTCGCGCAGGGCCCGCAGGGTCCTGGCGATGGCGGTGTCGCGGTCCCTGCCCCAGCACACGAGCTTCCCGATGAGGTTGTCGTAGTACTGGCTCACCTCGTCACCGGGCACGTAGCCGGCGTCGACCCGGGTGCCGTAGCCGTCGGGCCGGTCGAAGACGGTGATCGGGCCGGGCGAGGGCAGGAAGCGCCCGCCGGCTGGGTTCTCGGCGTTGAGCCGCACCTCGATGGCGTGGCCCCGGCGGCTGGCGTTGACCTGCTCCTGGGTCATCGGGAGCGTCTCGCCCGAGGCGACCCGGATCATCCACTCGACGAGGTCGATCCCCGTGACCATCTCGGTGACCGGGTGCTCCACCTGGAGGCGGGTGTTCATCTCCAGGAAGTAGAAGGCGCCGTCCTGGTAGATGAACTCGACGGTGCCGGCCGAGAAGTAGCCGACCTGCCTGGCCAGCTGCACGGCGGCCTGGCCCATGGCCTGGCGCAGTTCCTCGGAGAAGGCGGGGGCGGGGCTCTCCTCGATCAGCTTCTGGTGGCGGCGCTGGGCCGAGCAGTCGCGCTCGCCGATCCATACGACGTTGCCGTGCTGGTCACCGACGATCTGCATCTCGATGTGTCGGGGCCAGGTCAGGTAGCGCTCGATGTAGGCCTCGTCGCGCCCGAAGGCGGCCTTGGCCTCGCGCTGGGCGGCGGCGAGCAGGTTCTCCACCTCGTCCTCGGAGCGCACGACCTTCATGCCCCGGCCCCCGCCGCCGAAGGCGGCCTTGATGGCGATGGGGTAGCCGAACTCCCGACCGAAGGCCTTGACGTCGTCGGGCCCGGTCAGGAACTCCATCGTCCCGGGAACCATGGGCACGTTCGCGGCCTGGGCCACCAGACGGCTCGACACCTTGTCGCCCATCGACTCGATGGCCCCGGGCGGCGGTCCGATGAACGCCACGCCCTGGTCGGTGATGGCGCGGGCGAAGTCGGCGTTCTCGCTGAAGAACCCGTAGCCGGGGTGCACGCCGTCGGCGCCGCTGCGGGCGATGGCGTCGAGGATGGCGGTGGTGTTCAGGTAGCTCTCGGCGCTGGTGGTGCCGCCGAGGGCGTAGGCCTCGTCGGCCATGCGCACGTGGAGGGCGTTGCGGTCCGGCTCCGAGTACACGGCCACGGTGGCGATGCCCATCTCACGGGCGGTTCGGATGACGCGGACGGCGATCTCGCCCCGGTTCGCGATCAGGATCTTCTTGAGCATGGGGTCCGTATTCTTCTGTGGTGGTTCCGAGTGTGCCCAACCCGCACGGCGACTCCGAGGCCGCTCGGCTGGCCGACATCCTCGCGGCTTCCGGAGGGTTGGCGGGACGCCTGGTCCGTGACGTCGCCTGGGTCCCGTCCACGGACTCCACCAATCGGGTCCTGGCCGACGGTCTGCGGGCGGGGGAGCCGGTGGGCCGGGTGCTCGTCGCCGACCACCAGACCGGCGGCCGGGGGCGGATGGGACGCGCCTGGGAGGCGCCGCCCCGGACGGGGCTGCTGATGTCCTGGACGGTCGCCGCTCCCGCTCCGGCGTCGTTCGGACTGGTCCCGCTGGCCGTCGGGCTGGCGGCGGTCGAGGCCATCGCAGGGATGGTCGGGGCGGTTCCGGGCGGGAGCCCGGGCGTCGACCTGAAGTGGCCCAACGACCTGATGGTGGGCTCGCGCAAGCTGGCCGGGATCCTCTGCGAGGCCGTGACCGTGCCGGGTTCGGCCGGCCAGGGTTCGCAGGGCCAGGGTTCTCATGGCCAGGGTTCGCAGGGTCCGGGAGGGCTCCGGGTGGCCGGGATCGTCTGCGGGATGGGGACCAACCGGGTGCGCCCGGCGCTGGTGGAGGGCGTGCTGGCCGAACGGGGCGTCTGGCTGGACGATCTGGGGGTCGGGATCGGTCCGGTCGAGCTGGCGGCGGCGATCCTCGGCGGGGCCTTCAACGCCCTGGACCTGGTGGGCCGGGATCCGGCGGCGTTCGTGGACGCCTACAGCCGCCGGTGCAGCACCCTCGGGGGGCGGGTCCGCGTGGAGCTGGCCGACGGGGTGCTCGAGGGGCTCGCCGAGTCGATCCGGGCCGACGGCGCACTCGTGGTGCGGGGTCCGGAGGGGCCGGTGGCGGTGACCGCCGGGGACGTCGTGCTGATGCGCCCCGCCGGTTCGGTCTGATCGGCCGGTCTGATCGGGTCGGTGTGATCGGGTCGGTGTGATCGGGTCGGTGTGATGGGGTCGGTGTGATGGGGTCGGTGTGATGGGGTCGGTGTGATGGGGTCGGCTGTGATCGGCGCGCCCGAGTCGGGGCGCCGGTAGCGTCGGGGGGCCGTGTCTGCTCCCGAGCCCGCCGATCCCGTGCCCGCCGGCCCTGCGTCGGGCGGTTCTGCGTCGGGCGGTTCTGCGTCGGGCGGTTCTGCGTCGGGCGGTCCGGGTCGGCCGCGTCACCTCCTGCGGCGGTCCCTGCGCTGGGCGCTGATCGGGGGAGCGGCCCTGCTGGTGCTCGTCAACACCGTCCTCGGGGCGGCGCTGCTGCTGGGCAACCGCACGCTGGACCGGGTCGAGCGCGTCCCCGTCCGCCCTGGGCTGCTGAAGCCCGCCGAGCCCCGGCTGCCGCTCAACATCCTGGTGGTCGGCTCGGACAGCCGGGCCGATCTCGACACCGCCGACCAGCGCAGCTTCGGGACCGACACCGAGGTCAAGGGGCAACGCAGCGACACGATGATGCTCGTGCACGCCGATCCCCGCACGGGGCAGGTCGGGGTGCTGTCGATCCCCCGGGACCTGTACGTGCCCCTGTCGGGCTTCGACCGGTCCGACCGCATCAACATGGCGTTCTTCGAGGGTGGTCACGATGCCCTGATCGCCACGATCCAGGACAACCTGGGCGTGCGCATCAACCACTTCGTCGAGGTGGACTTCGTGGGGTTCCGCGACGTCGTGGACGCCGTGGGCGGGGTTCCCGTGTTCGTGCCCAACCCGGCCCGGGACCGGGTGACGGGGCTCGACGTCCCCGGGTCGGGGTGCGTCACGCTGAAGGGGGACCAGGCCCTCGCCTACGTCCGCAGCCGCCACTACCAGGAGCTCGTCAACGGGCGCTGGCGCACCGACCCGACCTCGGACTTCGGCCGCATCAAGCGCCAGCAGGGCTTCATCCGCCACACCCTGGAGCGGGCGGTCGCCCGGGGGGCCCGCAACCCGGCCCGGCTCAACTCGCTGCTGTCGGCGGTGCTCGACTCCATGCGCATCGACGACGCCTTCTCCCGTCGTGACATCGCCCGTCTGGCCAACCAGCTGCGCTCGGTCGATCCCGACGCCGTCCGGACCTACGTCGTCCCCACGTTCCCCGACACCGTCAACGGCGCCGCCGTCCTGCGCCTCGACGCTGACCGGATCGGAGCGGTCCTCAACCGCTTCAGCGGGTTCGCGGCGTTCCGTCCGACGCCGCGCCAGGTGCGGGTCCGCATCGCCGGAGCATCGCCGGTCGGCCCGGCGGCCGGGATCACCACGGCCGGGACGCCGACCGCCGGGATGACGACCGCCGGGATGACGACCGCCGGGATGACGACCGCTCCGACCACCACGCCGACCACCACGCCGACCACCACGACCCGGCGCCGTCGCGGCCGTGCGACCCCCCCGACCTCGACGGCCCCGACCGTCCCGCCCTCGCAACGCACCGCCGACGCGGCGGCTGTCGTGCTCAGCCGCATCGGCTTCGTCGTGGTGCCGCCCGGGGTCAGCCTGTCCGGACCGGTGCTCCCCGGCTCGAGCGTCCCCGGCTCGAGCGTCCCGGTTTCGAGCGTCCCGGTTTCGAGCGTCCCGGTTTCGAGCCTCCCCGCTCCCGCCGCCATCCCGGCCGGTGCCGTCGTCATCCGCCACCGGCCGGAGTCGCTCGAGCACGCCCGCCTCCTCAGCGCCTGGTTCGACCAGCCGGTCGTCCTCATCGCCGACGGGACCCTGGCCGGGGTCGACGCCGAGATCGAGCTGCCCGAGCGCTTCACCGGGGTCCGCCCGACGCGCAAGACGGGCGTGGAGGAGGACGTCAACGACGAGGCGATCGGCCGGCGCTGCGACGACGCCGTCGTGTCGGGAGGACGTTCGCCCGACGCCGTCGTGGGTGGCTGATCCGCCGGGCCCGCGGGGTCACGGTGGCGGGCCGTCGGGCCCGCGGGGTCACCGTGGCGGGGCCGCTAACGTCGCCGGGATGCGTGGAATCGTGCTGGCCGGCGGCAGCGGCACACGGCTGCACCCGGTGACCAAGGCGGTCTCCAAGCAGCTGCTGCCCGTCTACGACAAGCCGATGATCTACTACCCGGTGTCGGTGCTGATGCTGGCCGGGATCCGGGAGATCCTGATCATCTCCACGCCCCACGACCTGCCGCTCTTCGAGCGCCTGCTGGGTGACGGCGCCGACCTGGGAATGAGCTTCTCCTACGCCGAGCAGCCCGAGCCGAAGGGCCTGGCCCAGGCCTTCACCATCGGAGCGTCCTTCGTCGGGGACCAGCCCGCCTGCCTGGTGCTGGGCGACAACATCTTCCACGGGCACGGCCTGTCGGAGATGCTGCGGGGCGAGGCCGAGCGGGTCACCCGCGAGGGCGGCTGCTCGCTCTTCGGCTACGTGGTGCAGGACCCGGAGCGCTACGGCGTGGCCGAGGTCGACGCCACCGGCCGCATCGTGGGGATCGAGGAGAAGCCGCCGCAGCCCCGTTCCAACCTGGCGGTCACGGGGCTGTACTTCTACGACAACGACGTCGTGCGGATCGCCGCCTCGCTGGCGCCGTCGGCGCGTGGCGAGTACGAGATCACCGACGTCAACCGCGTCTACGTCGAGCGGGGGGCGGCCAAGCTCGTGACGATGGGCCGGGGGATGGCCTGGCTCGACACCGGCACCCACGAGTCGCTGCTGGAGGCGGCCGAGTTCGTCCACGTGCTCGAGCACCGCCAGGGTGAGCAGATCGCCTGCCTGGAGGAGATCGCCTTCCGTCAGGGCTGGATCGACGCCGCCCGACTGGCCGACCTGGCCAACGCCCTCGGCCGGTCCACCTACGGCGCCTACCTGCGCCGTCTCGCCGGCCAGCCGGGCTGAACCCGTCCCGCCGGTCGGTGCCCACGGGCGGTCGGTCCCGCCTTCCGGTGCGGCCCGGGCGGCACCGCTAGCGTCGCCTCCCATGCGCATGCTCGTGACCGGTGGTGCCGGGTTCATCGGCTCCAACTTCGTCCATTACACGCTGCAGCACCATCCCGAGCTCGACCTGACGGTGGTCGACAAGCTCACCTACGCGGGCAGCACGACCAACCTCACCGACGTGCTGGACCGTGTCCACCTGGTCGAGGCCGACATCGCCGACCCCGCCGCCGTGGAGCCGCTGGTGGCCGAGACCGACGTCGTGGTGCACTTCGCCGCCGAGTCCCACAACGACAACTCGCTCGCCAACCCCCGCCCGTTCCTCGACACCAACGTGATCGGCACGTACACGATCCTCGAGGCCGTCCGCCGCCACGGTGTGCGGCTGCACCACGTGTCGACCGACGAGGTGTTCGGCGACCTCGAGCTCGACGATCCGGCCCGCTTCACCGAGTCGACGCCGTACGCGCCCTCGAGCCCGTACTCGGCCACCAAGGCGTCGGCCGACCTGCTGGTACGGGCCTGGGGCCGCTCCTTCGGCGTGGCCGCCACGATCTCGAACTGCTCCAACAACTACGGGCCCTACCAGCACGTCGAGAAGTTCATCCCCCGCCAGATCACCAACATCATCGACGGCGTCAAGCCCAAGCTCTACGGGGCGGGCCGCAACGTGCGCGACTGGATCCACGTCGACGACCACAACGCGGCCGTGCACCGCATCATCGAGGCGGGGCGGCCGGGGGAGACGTACCTGATCGGGGCCGACGGCGAGATGGACAACCGGTCGGTCATCGAGATGCTGCTGACGATCATGGGCAGGCCCGCCGACTGGTACGAGCACGTCGCCGACCGGCCCGGCCACGACCTCCGCTACGCCATCGACGCCACCCGCCTGCGGGAGGAGCTGGGCTGGGTGCCCCGCTACACGAGCTTCGGCGAGGGGCTGGCGGCCACGGTGGGCTGGTACCGGCGGAACGAGGCCTGGTGGCGTCCCCAGAAGGACGCCACCGAGGCCCGCTACCGGGAACTGGGGCGCTGACGCCGTGAAGGCGCTCATCACGGGTGGGGGCGGCCAGCTGGCCACCGATCTGGCGGCGCACTGCGCGGCCTCGGGCGACGACGTCGTCTGTCTGTCCCGGGCCGAGCTCGACGTGGCCGACCGCGAGCAGGTGCTGCAGTGCCTGGGTGCACTGGGTCCCGATGTCGTCTACCACTGCGCGGCGTGGACCAACGTGGACGGGTGCGAGACCGATCCGTCCCGGGCACTGCGGGTCAACGCCATGGGCAGCCGGTTCGTGGCCGAGGGGGCGGCACTCGCCCGCGCCCGGGTCGTGGCGGTCTCGACGGACTACGTCTTCGACGGAGCGGGGCCCGAGGGCCGGGGCCCGGCGGCGGACCAACGCGGCTACACCGAGTGGGACGCCACCGGCCCGATCAGCCACTACGGGCGCTCCAAGCTGGGCGGTGAGCAGGAACTGGTCGGCCTCCTCGGGCCCGACGCCACGATCGTGCGGACGGCGTGGGTCGGGGGCGTCCACGGCGCCAACTTCATGAAGACGATGCTGCGGCTGGCCCGCGAGCCGGGGCGGGAGGTGACGGTGGTCGACGACCAGCGCGGCTGCCCCACCTTCACCGCCGACCTCGCCGTGACGCTGCGCCGTCTGGCCGTGTCCCGGCTCCCGGGGTGCTTCCACGTGACCAACGAGGGCGCCGTGACCTGGTTCGAGTTCGCCCGGGCGTGCTTCGAGGCGGCCGGTCACGACCCCGCCCGGGTGGTGCCCATCCCGACCTCGGCGCTCCTCCCGGCCCGCCCGGCGCCGCGGCCGTCGTTCTCGGTGCTGGACAACGCCGCACTGCGGGCGGTCGGCCTCCCGGCGATGGCGCACTGGAGCGTCCCGCTCGCCGCCTCCGTCGCCGCCCTGCAGGGCTGACGGCCGGACGTGCCGGACGTGCCGGACGAGCGGGGCACGTCTGACGTGCCGGACGGGGAGGAGGGGGCGGGCAGCGACGTCGTCGTCGTGTCGTACCGGTCCGCCGCCGACCTGGCCGCCTGCCTGGGCTCCGTGCTCGCCCAGGAGCCTGCTCCGGCCTCGGTCACGGTCGTCGACAACGGCTCCGACGACGGATCGGTGGGGGTCGCCACCGCCCATGGCGGGGTCGACGTCATCGCCCTCGACCGCAACATCGGCTTCGCCGCCGCCGCCAACCGGGGCGTCGCGGCCGGCTCGGCGCCGTCGGTGCTGGTGCTCAACCCCGATGCCGTCCTGGCCCCCGGCGCCCTCGCCGCCCTGCGGGCCGCCCTGGCCGCGGATCCCGGGCTCGCCGCCGTGACCGCCTCGATCAGCGACCCCGACGGGTCGCCCTACCCGTCGGCCCGTCGATTCCCGTCCCTGCCGACGGCGGCCGCCCACGCCGTGCTCGGGTTGGTCCGCCCGGCGAACCGCTGGAGCCGGAGCTACCTGAACCCGACCGAGCCGGACTGGATCGCCGGGACGGCGTTCCTCGCCCGCCGAGCTGCGCTGGAAGCGGTCGGCGGCTTCGACGAGCGGTACTTCATGTACGTGGAGGACGTGGACCTCTGCTGGCGGTGGCGGCAGCGGGGTTGGCGGGTGGGGGTGGCCCGGGACGCCGCCGTGACCCACCGCATCGGGGGGTCGACCGAGTCGGTCCCCTACCGCATGATCGTGGAGCACCACCGGTCCCTGTGGCGCTTCGCCGTGCGGACCCGACGCGGCCCCGCCCGCCTGGCCCTGCCGCTCGTGGCCGTCGGGCTGGTGGTGCGTGCCGCGCTCGCCGCGGTGCTGCGGACGGTCCGACGCCGCCCGCCGGCGGCGATGCACGGCGCCACCGGTCGGGCTGACCGGCGACCGGGCTGACCGGGCTGACCGGGCTGACCGGGCTGACCGGGCTGACCGGGCTGACCGGGCTGGCCGACCGGTGACCGGGATCCGCTCCATCGGAGGGGCGGGCTAACCTCGAACCCCTATGGCACAAGCTGACTCCGCGAAGAAGGTCGCGCGCGCCGCGAAGGCGGGCGGTGGCCCCACGCGCAGCCAACGCAACATCTCCTGGGGCTACTACGCCTCGCTCGCCGCGGTGGCGGTCGTCGGCGTCGTCGCGATCATCGGGTCCACGCTCGGTCGGCCGGACAACAACGTGCCGCCGTACTTCGACGATCCCGAGCGCAAGGGTGAGCTGGCGGCGGCGATCCGGGAGGCGGTGTCCAAGCACGGCCAGAACTCCGAGCAGGTGAAGAAGGCCATCGCCGCCCGCGACGCCTACCTCTCCAACGTCCACTGGCACATGGCCTACGCCATCTACGACTGCACCCAGAAGAAGGGCTCGGAGTTCCTCCCGCCGCTCAACGGCAACTCCGATCCCGATCCCCGCGGCATCCACGCCCACGACGACGGCCTGATCCACATCCATCCGTTCGTGGCCAGCGCCTCCGGCGACAACGCCGTCATGAAGGAGTTCTTCAAGTCGACCGGGCTCGACGTCGACAAGGACCGCATCCGGATCCCGGCCAAGGAAGCCAGCAGCAACGGCGTCCCGGCGGTGAAGGCCCGCACGATCAAGACCGACACCAAGTGCTCCGACGGCACCACCGGCATCATCCGGGCCGTACGGTTCACCAGCCTCACCGACACCAAGGGGGAGGACGTGACCGAGCGCTTCGCCGACATCCGGCTGAAGTCGAACCAGTCGATCGTCTTCGCGCTGGCCCCCAAGGACCGCGAGATTCCGCCGCCGCCGTCGATCAAGGCCCTCGAGGCCCCGTCGGACCTGGTCGCCGCCGACGCCTCGGCCTCGACGGGCACGGCCGAGTCGACGGGCACGGCTGATTCCCCGGGCACGGCTGATTCCCCGGGCACGGCCGATTCCCCGGGCACGGCTGATTCCCCGGGCACGGCCGAGTCCACCGCAGCGGGCAGTGCCCCGGCCCCGTCGTCGACCGTCGTGCAGATCGGTTCCGGGGGCACCGTCGCCGTCGGAGCCTCCACGACATCCCCGGCCGAGTCGGCCGCCACGACGGCTCCGGCCGAGCCGGCCGCCACGACGGCTCCGGCCGAGCCGGCACCATCGACCACGAAGGGGTGACGCCCGTGGGCGGCGTGGGAGGCGCGATCGTCCTCGTCGGTGGCGAGGGCACCCGCCTGCGGCCCCTCACCCTGACCCGTCCCAAGCCCCTGCTGCCCGTCGTGGGCGTCTCGATCATCGAGCGCAAGCTGATGCACCTCGCCGAGCACGGCATCCACGAGGTCGTCCTGTCCCTCGGCTACCAGCCCGACAAGTTCCTGGCCGCCTTCCCCGGCGGCGAGATCGCCGGGGTGCGGCTGCACTACGCCGTCGAGCCGTCCCCGCTCGACACGGCCGGGGCGATCCGCTTCGCGGCCGCCGAGGTCGGCTGGCTCGATCGCGACGATCCCATCGTCGTGCTCAACGGCGACGTGATCACCTCGCTCGACCTCACCGCCCAGATCGCCTTCCATCACCGGGTCGGGGCCGAGGCCACCATCGCCCTCACCCGGGTCGAGGACCCGTCCGCATTCGGCGTGGTGCCGACCGACGACGACGGGCGCGTGCTGGCCTTCGTCGAGAAGCCGCCCCGGGACGAGGCCCCGACCGATTGGATCAACGCCGGTGCCTACGTGCTCGAGCGGTCGGTCCTCGACCGCATCCCGCCCGGGCGACGGGTGTCCATCGAACGGGAGACCTTCCCGCTCATCGTGGCCGACCGTGCCCTCTACGCCGTGCACTCGCCCGCCTACTGGATCGACACGGGCACCCCGGCGCTCTACATCCAGGCCGCCCTCGACGTGCTCGGTGAGGGCTCCCACCTCGGGCCGGGCTCGAGCGTCCACGAGACGGCGACGGTCCACCGCTCGGTCATCGGGGCCGGGTCCGTGCTGGGCCCGGGTGCCGTGGTGGAGCGATCGGTGCTGCTGCCCGGCGCCGTCGTGGAGTCCGGGGCCCGGGTCGTCGACTCCGTCCTGGGGGAGGGAGCGGTGGTGGGGGCCGGGTCGTCGCTCAGCGCGCTGACGGTCGTGGGCGACCGGGCCCGGGTCGATGCCGGCGCCGTGCTCGTGGGCGAGCGGGTGACGGCGGGCGGGGGCCCCACGTCCGCCACGTGATCTCGATGAGTGCCGCGGTCAGCGCACCGACGGCCACGGCGCCGGCGGCGTAGGCCGGCTCGGTCCGCACGGCGAAGAAGCTGCTCGCCGCGGGCACGAGGAGGGCGGCCGCCAGCAGCGACGCCATGGCGCCGACGAGCGCGACCGTCAGCGGCCGCAGGGGGCGGGCCACGAGGGTGACGACCCACAGGCCGGTCACCGACAACGAGATGGCGGCCGCCGCTTTCGTGTGGGCCTCCGAGGCCCCCTGGGCCCGGGCCGTGGCCGAGGCGGCCACCACCCCGATCCCGGTGAGCAGACCCGTCGGAGCGGAGCGGAGCAGGACCCGGCGCAGGAACCCGGGCTCGTAGCGGGGGGCCCGGCGGGTGAAGGCGAGCAGGAACGCGGGGATCCCGATGGTCAGCGAGTCGACGAGGGTGAAGTGTCGGGGGAGCAGGGGATAGCTGCGTCCGTTCCCGGCGAGGGTCGAGGCGGCCATGGTCAGGGCGATGACGGCCGAGTAGACGTTCTTGACGACGAACAGCGTCGCCACCCGCTCGATGTTGGCCATCACCCGGCGGCCCTCGGCGACGATGCGGGGCAGGTGGGCGAACCGGTTGTCGAGCAGCACCAGGGGGGCGACCGCCCGGGTGGCGGCGGCACCGCTGCCCATGGCCAGGCCGATGTCGGCGTGCTTGAGGGCGAGGGCGTCGTTGACCCCGTCACCGGTCATGGCGACCACGTGGCCGCGCGACTGCAGCGCAGCGACCATGGCCCGCTTGTGGTGCGGGGCGACCCGGCCGAAGACGCTGTGGCGCTCCAGGGTGTCGGCCAGGGCTTCACCGGACTCGGCCACCGTCCGGGCGTCGACCGGGTCGCCGTGCACGGTGAGCCCCACCCGGGCGGCCACCGACGCGACCGTCCCCGGGTGGTCCCCGGACAGCACCCGTACGCTGACGCCCTGGTTGGCCAGCCAGGCCAGCGTCTCGGCGGCGTCGGTGCGCAGACGCTCCTCGAGCAGCAGCAGGGCGACGGGCCGTCGCCGGGGCAGGACGACCTCGCCGACCGTCCCGCCGACCGTCCCGCCGACCGTCCCGCCGACCGTCCCGCCGACCGTCCCGCCG
>JBIKWW010000174.1:0-7148 GCA_044356125.1 Acidimicrobiia bacterium | reverse complement strand
CCCATGTCCTCCTCCTTCGCCGTTCTCGGCGTGTCCGACGCGCTGTGCGAGGCCCTCGCCCGCACCGGCATCGACCAACCGTTCCCGGTCCAGACCGCCACGCTGCCCGACGCGCTCGCCGGCCACGACGTCTGCGCCATGGCCCCCACCGGCTCGGGCAAGACCCTCGCCTACGGCCTCACCGTGCTGCAGCGCGCCCCGAAGGGCCGCCCCCACCAGCCCAGCGCGCTGGTCCTGGTGCCCACCCGTGAGCTCGCCCAGCAGGTCGTGAGCGCCCTGGTGCCCATGGCCCCAGCCGCCCGCCGCTACGTGACGGCGTTCTACGGCGGCGCCGGGATGGGCTTCCAGATCGAGCAGCTGCGCCGCGGGGTCGACGTCGCCGTCGGCACCCCGGGCCGCCTCATCGACCTGGTCCGCCGGGGCGAGCTCGATCTCTCGAGCTGCTCCGTCGTCGTCGTCGACGAGGCCGATCGCATGGCCGACATGGGCTTCCTCCCACAGATCAGCGAGCTGCTCGACACGGTGCCCACCGAGCGCCAGGTCCTGCTGTTCTCGGCCACCCTGGACGGCGACATCGGCCAGCTCGTCGAGCGCTACCTGCGCGAGCCCGTCCGCCACGAGGTCGAGGGCCAGCACGGCGGCGAGGACGAGGAGGCGCTGGCCGCCGCCCTGCGCGCCCCGCACTACCGGGTGATGGTGAAGCACGAGAACAAGATCGACGTGATGGCCGACCTCTGCCGGGCTTCGCACCGCAGCATCGTGTTCGCCAAGAACCGCTTCGCCAGCGAGCGGATGGCCGCCGCCCTCGAGGAGCGCGGCGTCTCGGCCGTCCATCTCCACGGCGGCATGTCGCAGGGCAAGCGTCAGCTCGCCGTGCGGGCGTTCTCCAACGGTGAGGTCAAGGCCCTGGTGGCGACCGATCTCGCCGCCCGTGGCCTGCACGTCGACGGGGTGTCGCTCGTCGTGCACCTCGATCCGCCCCAGGACTGGAAGGACTACATCCACCGTTCGGGCCGCACGGCCCGCGCCGGGGCCCGCGGCGTCATCGTGAACCTGCTGCGCAAGGATCAGCTGAAGGCCGCCGACCGCATGGAGCGCGAGCTCGGCGTGTCGTCGACGACGATCGAGCTCGAGGTCGCAGTGAAGGAGCTGGAGTCCATCCCGGTGCCCGAGGCCAAGTACGTGCACGTGCACGTCGACACCGACGAGACCCCGTCGGAGGGGCAGCGTCAGGGCGGTGGAGGCCGGGGCTTCGGCGGGCGACCGGGGAGCCGGGGACCGCGCCGCTTCGAGGGCCGATCGTTCGAGGGGCGCCGAGACGGGTTCCGTTCCGAGGGTGACCGCCCCCGCTTCAACCGCGACGGCTTCCGCTCCGACGGCGACCGGCCTCGCCCGCCGTTCAACCGCGACGGCGACCGCCCCGCCTTCAACCGCGACCGGCCCCGCTTCGACGGCGACCGGCCCGGCTTCGACCGCGACCGCCCCCGCTTCGACGGCGACCGCCCCGGCTTCGACCGCGACCGCCCCCGCCCGCCCTTCAACCGCGACGGCGAGCGCCCTGCGTTCAACCGCGACCGCCCCGGCTTCGACCGCGACCGGCCCCGTCCGCCCTTCAACCGAGACGGCGACCGTCCCCGCCCCGCCTTCAACCGCGACGGCGACCGCCCCCGCTACGACGGTGACCGGCCCCGCCCCGCCTTCAACCGCGACGGTGACCGCCCCGCATTCAACCGCGACGGTGACCGCCGTCCGTCGTCGGGTCCCCGCAGCCGCACGGCCGAGGCCGGGCCCGTCGGAGGCCCCCGCTTCGCCGCCGACGGCTCTCCGCTGAACCGCAAGGCCCGGCGGGCCATGCAGTTCGGGGCTGCCGAAGAGGCCTGATCGGCCGACACCCCGGCATTGACGGTCCCGGCCCGACCCGGTCAGGCTGGGGCCCCCCCGGCTCCGAGGAGCGCCATGCAGATCGCTGCGCTGCTGTTCCCCCGTCTGACCGCGCTCGACGTCGTCGGGCCCTACGAGGTGCTGCAGCGCCTGCCCGGCGCCACGGTGACCTTCGTCGGGCACCGACGCGGGCCCGTCAGGACCGACAACGGCTTCCTGGGTCTCGAGGTCGACGCCGAGCTCGAGGAGCTCGGCGGGCCCGATGTGGTGATCGTGCCGGGTGGCGTCGGGACCCGCGCCCTCATGACCGACGAGCGGGTGCACGCCTGGCTCCGCACGGCCCATGCGAGCTCGCGCTTCACGACGTCGGTGTGCACCGGTTCGCTCGTGCTCGGTGCCGCCGGCCTGCTCACCGGGCTCACGGCGACCACGCACTGGGGAGCCCGGAGCACCCTCGCCCGCACCGGGGCCATCCCCGTCGACGAGCGCGTCGTGGAGCACCGGGAGCAGCGCATCATCACCGCCGCCGGTGTCTCGTCGGGCATCGACATGGCCCTCCGCCTGAGCTCGCTGCTCGTGGACGACGTCGCGGCCTGCGCCATGCAGCTCATGATCGAGTACGACCCCCAACCACCCTTCGACTGCGGTTCCCTGGAGAAGTCCACCCCGGAGGTCAGGGAGCGGCTGGCGGAGTACGCGACGACCAAGCAGTAGACGGGGCCGGTGCTGCGGCCCCGAGCCCCTCAGATGGCGAGCTCCAGTGCGGCACCCACCGCCGCGCACACCGCCAGGACCCGCAGCATGCCCCACCCGCGCCCGAGCAGCAGCCCGGCGGCGAGGGCCGCCACCAGGCAGGGCACGGGGCGCACCGACGACGGGACGGGCAGCTCGAGGTGCAGGGGCCCGTCCGTGAACCGTCGGGTCCGGTCGAACAGCGTGTGCAGGGCCGAGTAAAGGGCCAGGTTGGCGATCACACCGACCACGGCGGCGCTCACGCCCCTCAGGGCGGCGGCTGCCGTGCCGTCGGGCCGGAGGGCCTCGATCCGCGGCGCACCGAGCAGCACGAAGACGAACGAGGGCACGAAGGTGACCCAGACCGTCAGCGTGGCGCCGAGCAGGGCGGCGGTCCAGGGCCCGAGCGACCCGGGATCCCGGTAGGCGCCGAGGAAGGCGACGAACTGCAGGACCATGATCAGGGGCCCCGGCGTCGACTCGGCCAGCGCCAGGCCGTGCACCATCTCCCCCGGCGCCAGCCAGCCGAATCCGCTGACGGCCCGCTGGGCCACGAAGGCGAGCACGGCGTAGGCACCGCCGAAGGTCACGACCGCCGTCCCCGAGAAGAACAGTCCCTGCTGCACGAAGACGCTCGACCCACCGAAGATCAGCGCGCAGATGATCACCGGCGATGTCCACAGCGCAACGCCGACGATCAGGATCCGCAGGGCCCGGCCGATCGTCGCTCGGGCCCGGGGAGCGGCGGCGGTGTCCGTCGGGGCCGCACCCGCTCCGGTCCGCCGGACCGCGGCCACGCCGCCCGCCGCAGCGGCCGCGACCACGACCGGGAACGGAACCCCGAACAGGGCGAGCGCGGCGAACGCCCCCGTGGCCGTCATCCACGTCCAGCGGCGATCGAGCGACCGCCGCGCCAGCCGGACCACGGCCTGGACGACCACGGCCACGACCGCCGGGGCGAGCCCGGCGAAGAGGGCCGTGACGGCGTCGGTCGCCCCCCAGCGGGCGTACACGGCGCTGAGCACCATCATCACGACGAACCCGGGCAGCACGAAGAGGGTGCCGGCGACGATCCCACCGAGCGTGCCGTTCATGGCCCAGCCGAGATAGACGGCGAGTTGCTGGGCCTCGGGCCCGGGCAGCATCGTGCAGAATGAAAGCGCGCGTACGAATCGGGCGTCGGAGATCCAACCGCGCCGCTCCACGAGCTCGCGGTGCATCACGGCGATCTGGCCCGCCGGCCCTCCGAACGTCTGCAGGGAGATGACCGCCCAGGCCCGCAGTGCCTCACCCCGGGGAACGTGATCCGCGTCGGTCACGGAGTGACGCTAGCCAGCGTCGGTGACGCGGGGATGAACGGGCATCGCTCCGCCCCCCGATTCCGGCGGGACCGGGCGATGCCGACGGGGCGGGCGGGTTCGGCGGGCGGGTTCGGCGGGCGGGTTCAGCGCCCGGCGCGCTCCTCCTCGTAGGCGGCGATGGCGGTGAGCTGAGCGCCCAGGGTGGCGTCGACCCAGCGGCTGCCCGCCCCGACCACCCGGTCGTAGCTGGCCTGCACGGGGGCGAGCTGCCCGGTGAAGTGCGGCATCACCTCGTAGGCGAAGAGCTCGTAGCTGTTCAGCGTCGAGCGGAAGTCGGCCAGGTCGGCCCCGAGCTGCAGGTAGCAGCCGAAGCCTCCGGTCTTGTCGACGAGACGCTGGATCTGCTGCACCGCCATCTCGGGGGTGCCGATGACCATGCGCCCGGTCTCGTTCGCCCAGTCGATGAAGTCGCTGTAGTCGGCCGGGGGCGGCGGCTGGTTGGGATCGCCGGTGGGGATGATGTGGCTGAGGTACTCGAACACCCACTGGAGCCCGTAGCGGCAGTTCTCCTTGGCCTGCTCGACGGTCTCGGCCAGGTGCATCGGACCCATGAGCCGCCAGGCCGAACGGGGGGCGGCGTGACCATGGCGGGCGGCCTCCTCCTGCCAGACGGTGTAGTTGTAGTCGAGGACCCCGAAGGCGGCCGGCTCCGTGGCTGCGATCGACAGCAGACCCGTCCCGTAGCGGCCGGCCAGCTTGGAGCCCGACGGCGAGATGCTCGACGCGACGACCACGTCGAAGTCCGAATAGGGCCGGACCTGCAACACCGCCTCCTCACAGGTGAACCACTCCGTGCGGCGGGTGACGGTCTCACCCCGGAAGAGCCGCATGATGACGTCGAAGGACTCCTCCATCATCGGCCGCTGCCGCATGGGGTCGATGCCCAGCATGGCGGCATCGCTGGTCAGCTGCCCGGGACCGGCACCGAACATCGCGCGTCCGCGGGTGAGGTGGTCGAGCATCACGATGCGGTCGGCCAGGACGAAGGGGTGGTGGTAGGGCAGGGAGTTGACGCCGGTGCCCAGCTTGATGTGCCGGGTGCGCTGGGCGGCGGCGGCGATGAACACCTCGGGGCTGGCGATGAGCTCACTGCCCGCCGAGTGGTGCTCACCGATCCAGGCCTCGTGGAACCCCAGCCGGTCGAGATGCTCGATCAGCTCGAGATCCCGGTGCAGGGCCAGGGTCGGATTCACACCCGTCTTGTGCATCGGAGGCAGGAAGATCCCGAATCGCATCGGGTTGTCGTGCGGCTGGAAGTGCGGGGCCATACCGCATCGTCGCACGGCCGGGTACGGTGCATCCATGAGCCTCGCGTCGGCCGCCGGACCGGGCACCGACCAACCGGGCACCGACCAACCGGGCACCGACCAACCGGGCACCGACGGCCGGGACCGGGCCCTCCTTCGCATCGTCGGTGCGGTCGCCGACGAGCTGTTCGCCCGGGCGCTCGACACCGACGCCGCCGATGTCGTGCCCGTCGCCAACCTCGACCGCCTGGCCGAGGCCGGCCTCTACGGGCTTCCCGCCCCCGCCGCGGTCGGTGGCCTGGGGGCCGCGCCGGGCACCGTCCTGCGGGCGATCGAGCTGATGGCCGGTGGGTGCATGACGACCACGTTCGTGTGGCAGCAGCACCTCGGGGCGCTGCGGGGCTGTCTCGGCCATCCCGACCGGGCCGCCCGGCTGGCCTCGGGTTCGACCCGGGCCGGCGTCGCCTTCGCCCATCTCCGGCGCAGCGGCCCTCCGGCGCTGACGGCCACCCCCGACGGCTCCGACGCCTGGATCCTCGACGGCACGGCGCCGTGGGTGACGGGATGGGACCGCATCGACGTCGTCCACACGGCGGCCATCGACGCCGGCGACCCCGAACGGATCGTCTGGCTGCTGGTCGACGCCGCGGCGTCGCCATCCCTGCGACCCCGTCGGCTCCGCCTGGCCGCGGTCGATGCGAGCTCGACGGTGGAGGTCCGCTTCCAGGGCCACCGCATCGACGCCTCGCTCGTCACCGCGTACGAGCCCCTCGCCACCTGGCGGACGCGCGACGAGCTCGGCCTGCGCGGGAACGGGTCACTGGCCCTGGGCCTGACCGGGCGGGCGGTGGACCTCCTCGGCGACCGGGCCGGTGCGCTGCCCGACGCCCTCGTCGCCGCCCGGCAGCAGCTCGACGAGGCCGCCGATCTCCCGTCGATGGCCCTCGCCCGGGCCCGCGCCACGGTCCTGGCCGTCACTGCGGCACAGGCCCTGCTCGCCGACGGCGGCGGGGGTGCGGTCCTGCGTGACCACCACGCCCAGCGGATCATGCGTGAGGCGATGTTCCTCACGGTGCAGGGCCAGACCCCGGCGATACGGGCCGCTCAGGCGACGCTGCTCGTCGGATGAGCTGAGCGAGCGGGCAGGTCGACGACCACGACCGGGCCGCCGGGGCGTCACTCCACGTAGCGCAGCGCCGAGGGGACGTCCATGCGGCGCAGGCGGCGGACCGTGAGCAGCGGAGCGGCGGCCACGGCGGCGACGCCGACGGCGAAGGCGGTCACCACCGTCGCCGGCGCGATCCGGATGACGAGTCCGATGTCGGGGACGGTCTCCTCGGCCAGGGTCGTCGTGATCCAGCTCAGGATCCGGGTCCCGACGGCCACGCCGAGCAGCGTGCCGATCGTGCCCACGATCAGACCCTCCACGACGTTCATGCGCACGATGGAACGGACCCGGACCCCGAAGGCACGCAGCGTCGCCAGCTCCCGGGCCCGTTCGTCCACGCCGATGCTCGCCGTGTTGAAGGCGATCAGCAGGGCCAGGAGCAGGACGAAGCCCTCGATGACCCGGAAGATGCCGACGAAGCGGTCGACGGCGTCACGGTAGGTGCGGCTGGTGGCATCGGCGCTGCGGATCGAGCGCACCCCGGGAACGTCGAACAGCGCCGCCTCCACGTCGGCCTCGCGCCCGACGGCGGGCACGACCCGGACGAGGTTGACCGGACCCGCCAGTCCGAGCGACGACAGCGAGGACCGGTCGACGAAGGCGACGGGCCGCAGCGGGCTCTCGTGGATGCCCTCGACGCGCACCTCGGTGTCGGCCATGGCGAAGCCGCCCGCCGTCACCTCGGGATGGCGGAGGCGGACGGTCGCGCCGGGCCCGACCCCGAGGTCCCGGGCGGCCGGTCCGCTGAGGACGACGGCG
>JBIKWW010000173.1:0-7154 GCA_044356125.1 Acidimicrobiia bacterium | reverse complement strand
CCTGGCAGGGCCTCGACTGACCGGGCCTGGCAGGGCCCGACCCGCCCGTCGGCGCGGACCCGAGGTGTGGGCTCGGAGCAGCGGCGCCCGGTCCGGGACCCGACCCCCTCAGGCCTCGACCCAGTCGGCGAGGAGGTCGGGCACCCGCAGACCCTCGGGGATCCGCCCCTCACCGGCCGAGCGGCCGATCATGCGGTCGATCATGGCGTGCACGTGCCAGATCCGGCGCTCCTGGTAGTTCACGACCTGGTGGGTGTGGGCGGCTGCCTCCATCGAGCGCTGGATCGGCTCGAGGTTCGAGTAGTCCTCGTCCATCACCACGTCGAAGGCGGCGAAGCGGCGCTCCCACAGGTCCGCCTCGGGCAGAGCCCCCTCGCCCCAGTCGGGAGCGAACCACACGAGATCGAGGCGGGTCCGGTCGATCGCCTCGGGCCAGAACACGAGGAAGGGGAAGCCCCGGGCGTCGAGCGGGGTGATCAGGTGGGGGAACAGGCCGTAGGCCGGGTTGGTCGTGAAGAACAGCTCGGTGGCGCCCTCGAAGACGGGGAGGCCCTGGCGGTCGGGGCGGCTGACGGCCTCGGGCCGCAGCGGCGTGATCATGCTCTGGTGCCCGTTGGGGTGCAGTCCCATGACCGCGCCTGACGGGTCGAGGGCCTTGGCCACGGTCTGCCCGTGGATGGTGCGGGCGTGGTACACCTCCAGGAAGCCCTCGGCCAGCACCTTCCAGTTGCAGCGCACGGTCGTGCTCGTGGTGTGGATCATCCGGAACGGGGCGGCCGTCACCTCGTCGAGGTCGCGGGGGATGCGGCCGAGCCAGTCGGCCAGGGGCACGGCGTCGTGGTCGAGGTTCACGAACACCCAGCCGCTCCAGCGCTCGCAGCGCACGTGCGGGAGGGCGAGCTCGTCGTGCTGCAGGCCCACGAAGTCGCGCTCGTCGGGGACGCGGACGAGGTTGCCGGTGAGGTCGTAGCCCCACGAGTGGTACTGGCACACGAGCATGCGGGCGCTGCCGCAGGTGCCCCGGACCACCGGCGCTCCCCGGTGGCGGCAGGTGTTGTGGAAGGCCCGGACCACGCCGTCCTCCCCGTGGACCACCACGATGGGGGCCCCGGCGATGTCGCAGCGCTTCCACGAGCCCGGTGCGGGGATCTCGCTCAGGTGGCAGGCGTAGAGCCAGCTGCGACCCCACACGTGCTCCCGCTCCAGGGCGTAGAAGTCGGGGTCGGTGTACCGGCCGATGGGGATGCCGGGGAGCTTGGGGAACCCCTCCGGCGGGCCGGTGCGGGCCCGCTCGTAGGCGGTGCGCTCGGCGAAGCGTCGGCGGTAGGCCTCGTCCATGGGGCCACGGTACCGCCAGGCCCGCCCGGCGACCCTCTCCGCCCCGGGCCCGCAGGTGAGGCGGTGGACGGAGGGCGGGCCCGGGGGTCAGCGGTCGGGGGGTTCGGCGGCCCTGCGGCGCCATCCGAAGCCGGCGAAGGCGCCGAGCACCACGGGCGGGAGCCAGGTGGTCAGCCGGTACAGCAGCACGGCGGCGACGACGGCATCGGTCGAGCCGCCGAAGCCGGTGAGTGCCGTGGTGAGTCCGACGTCGACGATGCCCAGGCCGCCGGGCGTGACCGGGATCGCCGTCGAGAGCAAGCGGGTGCCGGCCCACGCCGCGAAGGCCTCGGCCATCGTGATCTGCGCCCCCGGGATGCCGACCGCGCGCACGGCGACCGCGAGCGCCACGAAGACGGTCAGGACGCCGATCAGGGTCGTGATCGTGAGCGCGAACCATCGGGCCCGCAGCAGTTCGATGCTGTCGGAGCGGAACTGCTGCAGGGTGCGTCCGAGGCCGCCGGTCGGGGTCCGGCCCCGGATGCGCCGGGCGAGGTTGCGGGCCCGGTCGGCGGTGTCGCCGACCCACTGCGCGCCGGCGTCGCTGCGCAGCACCGCCACGAACGCCCCGAGCACGACCACGAAGACGACCGCGCCGATCCGGGCCGCCACCATGAGGGCGGCGTTGCGCCCACCCCGGAGGGTGAGCACGATCAGGCCCACCAGCGGCAGCGCCAGGTTGACCAGGTTGTTCCACACTCCGGTGACGACCATGGCCCGCGACGACGCCCGGCGCTCGAACCCCCACGACCGGAACATGGCGTACTGCACGCCCATGCTCACGGCACCGCCCAGGGGGGCCAGGTTGGCGATCGCCGTTCCGGCCAGCGTGACACGCAGCGACCGCCGGTACGACAGGCCGGGCAGGGCCGCCATCCAGTTCGGCGCAAAGGTGGCCACGTTGAGCACCGCTGCCCCGACCAGCGCGAGCACCCACCATGCACCGACCGACGACAGCGTGTCGACGACGTCGCCGTAGTCGGCGAAGCGCGGCAGCACGATCGTGAACGTGCCCACCACGACGACGGCGGCGAGGGTGGGGGTCAGCCAACGCCGGAGGCCCCGGCCGGCATCGGGGTCGGCCATCGCCTCGCCGCTCGAAGCGTCCGGCCCGGTGGACGTGCGCGTCAGGGGATGAGCGCGATCTTGCCGACGGCCTTGCGGGTGAGCAGGTCCTGGTAGACGCCGGCCGCCTCCGCCAGCGGTCGCTCCGTCGGCGCCACGGGATGCAGGTCGCCGCGGGCGATGGCGTCGAGGATCTCGCCGATCATGGCGTGGTTGGCGTCCCGGTGGCGCATGACCCAGCCGCCCCACTCGACACCGACGATCGTGCGGTTGTTGAGCAGCGCCAGGTTGAGCGGGATGCGCGGGATGCCGGCCGTGAACCCGATCACGAGGAAGCGGCCGTCGAAGCGCAGGGCCCGCAGGGCCTGCTCGCTGACATCGCCGCCGGTGACGTCGTAGACGAGGTCGATGCCCTTGCCGTCGGTGAGCTCACGGGCGCGGGTCTTCACGTCGTCGTCGGTGGCGACCGCCCATTCGGCCCCTGCCTGCAGGGCGAGCGCCCGCTTCTCCTCCGTCGACGCGACGGCGATCACGCGGGCGCCGAGCGAGCGGGCGACGTCGATGGCGGCGAGGCCGACGCCGCCACCCGCGCCCGTGACGAGCATGACCTCGCCGGGGCGCACGACGGTGCGGTGCTTCAGTGCGAACCAGGCCGTGCCGTACACCTGCAGGAAGGTGGCGCCACGGGCGAAGTCCAGGTTGTCGGGCAGGCGGAACAGCTGCGCCGGGCGGGCGATGAGCGTGTCGGCGAAGGCCCCGTTGCCCGTCGAGGCCAGCACCCGGTCGCCGACGGCGAAGCCCTCGACGCCCTCGCCCACGGCGTCGATCACGCCTGCCGACTCGCCTCCGGGGGTGTAGGGCGGCGTCTGGGGGAACTGGTAGCGGCCGGCGGCCTGGAGCGCCTCGGCGTAGCTCGCACCGGCGGCCTTCACCGAGATGCGGAGCTCACCGGGCCCCGGCTCGGGCGTCGGCAGCTCCTCGACGGCCAGCTTCTCGACGGGACCCAGCTCATGGCAGACGACGGCGCGCATGGGCCGAGGTTAGGGACCTTCGCCGGTCCTGGACCACCGCAGTGCGTTCGCATGGTGCGGTCGCATGGTGCGGTCACCGCTGCACCGTTACGATCGGACCCATCCCGCACGACCGATGGAGGATCCCATGACCGGCTTCGACGAGGCGGCGATCCGCCGTGACGACCGCACGCACGTCTTCCACTCCTGGTCGGCCCAGGGTCTCATCAATCCCGAGGTGGTGGTCGGGGCCGAGGGTTCGTGGTTCTGGGACGGGCAGGGCAAGCGCTACCTCGACTTCAGCTCGCAGCTCGTCAACGTGAACATCGGCCACCAGCACCCCAAGCTGGTCCGGGCCATCCAGGAGGCGGCGGCCGAGCTGTGCACCATCGCCCCCTTCCACGCCAACCGCGCCCGCGGTGAGGCGGCCCGGCTCATCGCCGAGCGTGCCCCCGGGGATCTCGACATGGTGTTCTTCACCAACGGTGGGGCCGATGCCAACGAGCACGCCGTGCGCATGGCCCGGATCCACACCGGCCGGCCCAAGGTGCTGACCGCCTACCGGAGCTACCACGGCGCCACCAGCGGGGCGATCATGATGACCGGCGATCCCCGTCGGTGGGCGTCGGAGCCGGGCACGCCCGGCTACGTCCACTTCTGGGGCCCGTACACCTACCGCTCGGCGTTCCACGCCGCCGACGACGCCCAGGAGTGCGAGCGCGCCCTGCAGCACCTGCGCGACGTGATCATGGTCGAGGGGGCCCACACGATCGCCGCCATCGCGCTCGAGTCGGTCGTCGGCACCAACGGCATCCTCGTGCCGCCGCCCGGCTATCTGGCCGGGGTGCGCCGCATCTGCGACGAGGCCGGCATCGTGCTCATCGCCGACGAGGTCATGGCCGGCTTCGGCCGCTGCGGCGAGTGGTTCGCCATCGACCACTGGAACGTCACGCCCGATCTCATCGTTTTCGCCAAGGGCGTGAACTCGGGCTACCTGCCCCTCGGTGGCGTGGTCATCTCCCGGCGGATCGCCGCCACCTTCCAGGAGCGCCCGTACCCCGGCGGCCTCACCTACTCGGGCCACCCGCTCGCCTGCGCGTCGGCGGCCGCCAGCATCAAGATCTTCGAGGAGGAGGGGATCCTGGAGCACGCCCGCATGCTGGGCAGCGAGGTCATCGGGCCGGGCCTGGCCAAGCTGATGGAGAACCATCCCTCCATCGGCGAGGTCCGTGGTCTGGGCTGCTTCTGGGCGATCGAGCTGGTGAAGGACCGCACGACCCGCGAGCCGCTGGTGCCCTACAACGCGGCCGGCCCGGCGGCTGCCCCCATGAACGAACTGGCTGCCGCCTGCAAGGCCAAGGGCCTGTGGCCGTTCACCCACTTCAACCGCATGCACGTGGTGCCGCCGTGCACCACGAGCGTCGACGAGGTCCGTCTCGGCCTCGAGATCCTCGACGACGCGCTGACGGTCGCCGACCGTCACGTCACCGGGGCATGAGCCCATCCTCCCTGCGCCGCACGGCGCGCACGCTGCGGGACCTCATCGAGCCCCTCGCCGGCTGCGTCTACTTCCTGCCCGAGACGCAGTCGGCCTACGAGGCCCTGGGCTTTCCGCCCCGGGCCGACGGGGCCTGGACGCCGGCGGCGTCGTACTTCTGCTCCCGGGGCGCCTGCATGGGGCAGGTCCACGGGGCCGTCGTGGCGTCGGCGTTCGGGGTGTTCAACCCCGCCGTGGTGGTGCCGATGGTGGCCGAGGGCTGGCGCATCGCCGGAGCGACCGACGTGCTGGCCGCCCGTGAGCGCGGCACGGTCGCCGGCCTGGAGCGGATCCTGGGGGCCTCGCCGGCTGGCGCCGCACGGGCCACCGCCCTGCTGCGGCGGGCGGCCGACGCCGGCGACGTCGCCGGGCGCTCCCTGTATGCGGGCCTACGATCGCTCGGGTTCCCCGGTACCCCACTCGGTGACCTGTGGCGCGCCGCCGATCTGGTGCGCGAGCACCGGGGCGACTCGCACATCGCGGCCTGGACGAGCCATGGTCTGGACGCCGTGGAGGCCCAGCTCCTGCAGGAGCTGTGGTGGCGCCGCCCGATGGGCCCCTACACGCGGACGAGGGGCTGGTCGGACGAGCAGATCCGGGCCGCCCAGGATCGCCTCCGGTCGCGTGGCCTGCTCGACGGCGACGCCCTGTCGCCCGCCGGCGAGGAGCGGCGCGGCGCCGTCGAGGACGCCACCGACGCCCAGGAGGCCCGCATCGTGGCGGCCCTGGGTGACGACGCCGACGAGCTCTTCTCGCTGCTCGAGCCGATGGCGGTGGCACTGGTGGAGGCCAGGGCCTACCCGGTCGATCCCCGCACGATGACCCGCCTCTGACCCGCCTCTGACCCGCCTCTGACCCGCCCCTGACCCGCCTCTGACCCGCCCCTGACCCACCTCTGATCCGCTGCGCTCCCACCTCCGGCGTGCCCGGAGGAGGCCATCCCGGTAACGGGTAGGGTGACGGGCATCGACACCTCCGCCCACCGCGCCGTCGAGGTGCCCCGCTGGTACGTGCCTGCCATGGCCGGGTTCATGGGCATGGCCGCCATCGCCATCGACAGCCTGCTGCCCGCCTTCCCCCGGATCCGGGAGGCCTTCGACCTGCCCAGCGACTCGGCGCGGCCCTCCCTGCTGCTGACGCTGTTCCTGCTGGGGATGGCGGCCGGTCAGCTCGTGTTCGGCCCGGCGTCGGACCGCTTCGGCCGCCGGCCCGTGATGGCGGCCGGCCTCGTGCTCTACATCGCCGCCGGGATCGCCGTGGTGCTGGCCCCGTCGTTGGAGCTGATGATCGCACTGCGCTTCGTGTGGGGCTTCGGGGCTGCCGCTCCGCGGTCGCTGACGGTCGCCATGGTCCGCGACACCAGTGAGGGCGACAGCATGGCCCGGGCCATGTCGATGATCGTCGCCGTCTTCATCGCCGTGCCCGTGGTGGCACCGTCGCTGAGCGCCGGGCTGATGGCCATCGCCCCGTGGCGGATCGTGTTCTGGGTGCCCATCGCCATGGCCGTCGTGCTGCTGTTCGTGCTGCGCGCCATGCCGGAGACCCTTCCCCCCGAGCGGCGGCGGGCCATGGGCCCACGCGAGCTGGCCCGGGCCGGGCGCACGGTCGTCACCACCCGCTCGACGGTCGGCTTCGGCCTGGCGACGGTGTTCTTCGGCGGGGTCATGTTCGCCTACCTCGGGGCGATCGAGGTCATCCTCGACGAGGTGTACGACCTCGGTTCGGCGTTCCCCTTCATCTTCGGGGGCATCGCCATCTTCTTCAGCGGCTTCGCGCTGCTCAACGGGCGTCTCGTGAGCCGCTTCGGGGTGGCCCGGGTGCTGCGCACCGGGGCCCTGCTGGCCGTCGTGGCGTCGGCCGCTCTGGTGGTGATCGTCGTCGGGTTCGACGGTCGTCCGCCCCTGCTGCTGCTCGTCGTCGGGCTCCTCACGATCCTGCCCATCGCCCAGGGTTCGAACCCCAACTGCAACACGCTGGCCATGCTCCCCATGGCCCACATTGCCGGCACCGCCTCGGCCGTGCTGGGAACGGCCTCCCTGGCCGGGAGCGCGCTGCTCGGGGCGCTGTCCAACGCCGCCTTCGACCGGACGGTGACGCCCTTCGCCGTGTCGGTGCTGGTCTTCTCGTGGGCGGCGGCAGGCTGCGTCCTGTTCATCGGCCGCCCC
>JBIKWW010000172.1:0-7196 GCA_044356125.1 Acidimicrobiia bacterium | reverse complement strand
GCACGCAGGGCCCGGTTGCACGCAGGGCCCGGTTGCACGCAGGGCCCGGTCGCGGCTTGCATGCACCCATGCCGGTCACCAAGGGATTCCGCCAGCTCGTCGACGAGGCGACCACCCGCATCCGCACGCTCACCGTCGCCGAGGCCCGGGCCAAGCTCGACGATCCCGGCGTGCTCTTCGTGGATCTGCGCGACCCTCGAGAGCTCGAGCGCGAGGGCACCGTTCCGGGGGCCCTGCACGCCACCCGCGGGATGCTCGAGTTCTGGGTCGATCCCGAGAGCCCCTACTACCGCTCGGCGTTCGGGGAGGGCAAGGAGCTCGTGCTGTACTGCGGGGGCGGGTGGCGTTCGGCGCTGGCGGCCGACACCCTGCAGCAGATGGGGTTCACCTCCGACGAGGTGTGCCACGTCGAGGGCGGCTTCGGCGCCTGGAAGGCCGAGGGTGCGCCGATCGTCGCCTGGCAGCCGAAGCGGTGACGCAGCGGGGCGGACGATTCCGCTCGTGCGACGCCCGTCACACTCGGCACGGTTGACCGCCCGGCGGTCGTAGCGTCACGCCACTGCGCCCTCGGCGCCGGATCAGGGGGTCCGTCCATGCCCGAAGCCGTCATCGTCGCCGCCGCCCGCAGCCCCATCGGCCGGGCCTTCAAGGGGAGCCTCGTCGAGATGCGTCCCGACGACCTCGCCGCCCAGATGGTCACCGCCGCGCTCGCCCAGGTGCCCCAGCTCCCGGTGTCCGAGATCGAGGACCTGATGCTCGGCTGCGGTCTGCCCGGCGGCGAGCAGGGCTTCAACATGGCCCGGGTGGTGAGCATCCTGGCCGGGATCCCGGAGGTGCCGGGCACGACCGTCAACCGCTACTGCTCGTCGTCGCTGCAGACGATCCGCATGGCCGCTCACGCCGTGCGGGCCGGGGAGGGACACGCCTACATCGCCGCCGGGGTCGAGGCCGTCAGCCGCTTCGTCAAGGGCAGCTCCGACTCCATGCCCGACACCGAGAACCCCCGCTTCGACCGCGCCAAGGCCCGCAGCGCGTCCCGGGCGACGGCCGGGTCACCGCCCTGGGAGCCTGCCGACCTGCCCGACGTGTACATCGCCATGGGACAGACGGCGGAGAACGTCGCCCAGCTCGAAGGTGTCTCCCGGGAGGAGCAGGACGAGTTCGCGCTGCAGTCCCAGCAGCTCGCCGGACGGGCCATCGGGAACGGGTTCTTCGACCTCGACATCACGCCCGTCACGCTGCCCGACGGCCGGGTGGTGGCGAGCGACGACGGCCCGCGTCCGTCCACCACGATCGAGGCCCTGGCCAAGCTGCAACCGGCGTTCCGGCCCGACGGCACCGTCACCGCCGGCAACGCCTGCCCGCTCAACGACGGGTCCGCCGCGGTCGTCGTCATGAGCGACACCCGCGCCCGGGAGCTGGGCATCACGCCGCTGGCGCGCATCGTGTCGAGCGCGGTCACCGCGCTGCATCCCGAGATCATGGGCCTGGGTCCCATCGACGCCTGCCGCCGGGCCCTGGCCCGGGCGGGCATGACGATCGACGACGTCGACCTCGTCGAGATCAACGAGGCCTTCGCCGCCCAGGTCATCCCGTCGATGCGGCAGCTGGGCATCCCCCGGGACCGGCTGAACGTGCACGGCGGGGCCATCGCCCTCGGTCACCCGTTCGGCATGACCGGCGCCCGCATCATGACGACGCTCATCCACGGCCTGCAGGCCACCGGCGGCACCATCGGCATGGAGTCGATGTGCGTCGGCGGCGGTCAGGGGATGGCCATGATCGTCGAACGCCTCTCCTGAGGCCGCGCCCGTGGAGCTGCTGTTCGCCGGGGCCACGCCGCGTCCGTCGCTCGTCGACGTGCTCGACGAGCTCGAGACGCTGATCGAGGACGTGGGCTCGGGCTGGGTCGGGCCGGCCCTGGCGGTGCCCGAGGGCCTGTACGTGTTCGTCGACCTGCCCGACGCCATCGAGGACGAGCTGCGCGAACCGATCATCAGCGCGCTGAGCGACGCGCTCGGCGCCGAGCCGGTCGACGGGTCGGGCCTGCCCCGCGTCGACCCGGCGGCGACGGTCGTTCCCGGCGACGACGACCGGGACCGGCTGGAGAGCAGCTACCCGGACGGGCGCGTGCTGTCGGAGGAGACGGGCTTCGAGGAGCCCGCCGACGTCGCCGACGAGCTGGCCGACGTGTGGGACCGCAACCCGGACCGCCAGCTCCGGTTCCTGCGCGACTGCCTGGTCCTCGAGGGGCCCGGCGTGTACGCCGAGATCGTGGAGGAGGCCTTCGCCGACCGGCCCGGCCTGGTCGGCTTCTGCCACCAGTGGGCCCGGGCCACCCCGGGCCTGCGCGATCAGCGGGTCACGGCTCCCAGCCGCTGAAGGCGTCGATCATCGCCCGCACGTCGCCGAGCGGGTACAGGATCGGGCAGGTGGCGCCGTGGCGGATGTACTCCGACACCTTGGCCCGGGCCTCGGCCGGCGTGCCCGAGGCGGTGAGCATCTGGACGACCTCGTCGGGCACGAGCTTGGAGGCCGCCTCGACCTGCTCGTGGGTGGCGGGCCAGGTGAGGACCTCGCCGACCTGGTCGAGCAGCGACTGGGGCACGCCCGACGCCTTCATGATGTGGGGCTGCTGGCCGAGGTACTGGGTGACCATCATGCGGGCCATGTCGAGGGCGGTCTGGCGGTCCTCGTGGACCGAGCAGACCACCAGTTGCGGGCGGTCGAGGTCGTCGACGGAGCGGCCGGCCTTCGACGCACCGCGCTCCAGCGCCTCCATGGCCCTGGCGTTGTAGTCGGGCGAGACCAGGTAGTTGAGGACGACACCGTCGGCGATCTCGCCGGTCAGCTCCATCATCTGCATGCCCGTGGCCCCGATGTAGATGGGCACGTCCTTGGGACGGCGCTCCTGGTACACGTAGTCGAGCTCGATGCCGTCGACGTGCACGTGGTGGCCGTGGAAGGTGACGTTCTCGTTGTGCAGGAGGGCCCGGCACACGGTGACGACCTCCTTCATGACGGTGAGGGGCCGGGCACGGTCGATGCCCACCTTCTGGGCCAGCGGATCCCACCAGGCGCCGAGGCCGAGGATGATGCGGCCGGGGGCGAGGTCGTCGAGGGTGGAGAACGTGGCGGCCAGGCGGGCCGGGTTGCGGCTCCAGCAGTCGGCCACCCCGGAACCGACCTTGATGGTTTCGGTGACGGCGGCGAAGGCGGCCATGGGCGGGATGGCGTCGCGCACCAGCCGGCTCTCGGCCTGCCACACGGCGTGGAAGCCCTGCTCCTCGGCGTAGCGGACGATGTCCATTCCCTCACGGATCGTGTGGGCGTCCTGCAGGTAGAGCGCGACTTGCTGGGCCATGGAAGGAGTCTGTCAGAGCAGGTCCGTACCATGGTCGCCATGAAGACCGTGGTGCTCGGGGACCCTCCCCCCGCCCTCGCCTCCCTCATCGCCGAGCGTCAGCGCCTCGGCCTCGATCGTCACGACGAGGTCTGGGAGGGCGACTACCACATGGCCCCGGCACCCACCTGGCGCCACGCCCACCTGGGCGCGCGCCTCATCACGCTGCTGATGTCGAGGGCTGTGCCCCTCGGCCTGCACGCCACGCTCGAGTTCAACCTCGGCGAGCCGCACGACCACCGCATCCCCGACCTCGGCGTGCACCGCAGCCCGGTTGCGGGCGCGTGGGTGCCCACCGCTGCGGTCGTCGTCGAGCTCCGCTCCCCGCACGACGAGACCTTCGAGAAGTTCGGCTTCTACTTCGACCGTGGCGTCGAGGAGGTCCTCGTCGCCGACCTGAGCGTCGACCGGGCGACGTGGTTCCTACGCGGCGAGCACGGCTTCGTCGAGGCCGGTGCCAGCGCCGCGCTCGGCGTGTCGACCGCCGAGGTCCATGCCGCCCTGGGTTGGGGCTGAGTAGTTGCTCGCGGCTGAGTGGTCCGGCTGGAGGCGTGTTCGACGAGCCGGGTCGCTACCGATGCTCGCGCTGGGCCGGTCCGGGCGCGATGCCGAACAGCACCCAGGCAGCCAGGTCGTCGACCGCGGCCCGTCGCGCCTCGCCCATCGGGCACCGGCGCACCACCTCGTGGACGGCCGCATCCACGGCGGCAACCAGGAGTGCGGCACGACGGTCGGGGTCGTCGCCGCCGGCCCCCGTGCGCCGCAGGTGGCGCGCCACCTCAGCCACGATGGCATCGGTGAGCGCCTCGAACTGGGCGACCAGCTCGGGGGTCCGCGGCGCGTCGGTGAACAGCAGCGCGTGGAGCCGCGACGTGTCGTTCCGTTCGAAGGTCAGATCGATGAGCGACCTGGTGACCTCAGCGAGCGAGGGCTCGGTGGTGGCGAGCTCGGCGAGGCGGCCGCCGAAGGCCTCGGCGGTCTCCGCCAGGTGCCGCTGCGCCAGTGCGACGAGCAGCGAGTCCTTGTTGGGGAAGTACTGGTACAGCGACCCCACCGACACCGAGGCGGCCTCGGCGACGTGGTTGGTGGTGGTGCCGTGGTACCCGCGCTCGTCGAAAAGGCGAGCAGCGTGGTGGAGGATCCGCTCGACGGTCTCGGCCGAGCGGCGCTGAGCGGGCACTTTCCGGGGCGCGGCCGACCGGGCGGTGCGGCTCACCGGGGACGCTGAATGCGAGTTGACATCATGCGAGTAATGCTCGCATCTGTTGTGCATGTCGAACGTCAGCGTCTCCACGTACCTGGACGCACCACCGGACGCGGTCTGGTCGGCCGTCACCACGCCGGCGGGGTTCCGGTTCGTCACCCGCGGGCTCGTGCGGTGGGAGGGCCTCGACCGGCACCCGGGTCCGTGGACGACAGGCACCTCGGTGGCGGGCCGGCTCCGGGTGCTCGGCGTGCCGTTCTCCCGCCACCGGATTACCGTCGAATCGATCGACCACCAACGCCGCTCGCTGCAGAGCGACGAGGGCGGCGGGCCGATCCGCTCCTGGCGACACCTCATCACCGTCGAGCCCGTCGAAGGCGACCCCGAGCGCAGCCGTTACACCGACGTGATCGAGATCCACGCCGGTCTGCTCACACCGGCCATCACGCTGTTCGCCCACGCCTTCTACCGCCTGCGTCAGCGGCGCTGGCGCCGCCTCGCCCCGGTGCTCGCCGCGCTCGAACCCCGGGCCGGGGCGTGGCTCGCCCGCCACGAGTCTGCGTTCAACACCGGCGACTGGACGGGGGCCCTCGACGACTACACCGACGACGCCGTGCTCGAGGCTCACGTCGGCGGTCAGCGGATGGAGTTCGCGGGCGTGGCGGCCATCCACGAAGCGCTCCGGCTCGCCTCGTCCGAGGGCGTGCAGACCCGTGTGGCACGCGTGGCCGCCGACCGGCAGACCGTCGCTGCGCTGATCACCGACGACGCGGGCGACCCGTTCATGGTGTCGTTCTGGCACGTCCGCGACGGACGGATCGCCCGCGACGTGTCGATCGTGCTCGCCTCCGGCACCGCCACCCCCACCGCCTGACCGGAACCACTCGACGTGATCAGCTCCGTGCAGACCCATGCTGACCGGGGTGCACGGGGATCCTCCGCCCGCCTGCGCCTCCCCTCATCGCCGAGCACGAGCCCGCCGATCGCAGCGCGCTGCTGTCGTGCTCGACCGAGGAGCTTCTCGCCGGTCTCGGCTGGTGAGCCCGCGCCGGGCCGCGGCTCGCCGCATCCCGATGAGACCCTGCTCCCACCGCCAGTAGCCTCGCCCGCCATGTCGAAGGTGCTCATGTCGCTGCCGCTGGGCGAGCGGGTCGGGATCGCGTTCTCCGGAGGGCTCGACACGGCCACGGCCGTGGCCTGGATGCGCGAGAAGGGGGCGATCCCCTGCGCCTACACCGCCGACCTCGGCCAGTACGACGAGGACGACATCGCGTCGATCCCCGACCGTGCCCGGCTGTACGGGGCCGAGATCGCCCGCCTCGTCGACTGCCGGGCCGAGCTCGTGCGCGAGGGCCTGATCGCCCTGATGTGCGGCGCCTTCCACATCACCACGGCGGGCAAGACCTACTTCAACACCACGCCGCTGGGCCGGGCCGTCACCGGCACGCTGCTGGTGCGGGCCATGCACGCCGACGGTGTCGACGTGTGGGGCGACGGCTCCACCTACAAGGGCAACGACATCGAGCGCTTCTACCGTTACGGGCTGCTCGTGAACCCGAACCTGCGCATCTACAAGCCCTGGCTCGACCAGAGCTTCGTCGACGAGCTCGGCGGGCGAACCGAGATGAGCGAGTGGCTGCTCGCCCGGAACCTCCCCTACCGGGCCAGCGTGGAGAAGGCGTACTCCACCGACGCCAACATCTGGGGTGCCACCCACGAGGCCAAGACGCTCGAGCTGCTGTCGGAGTCGATGGACATCGTGAAGCCCATCATGGGCGTGGCCCACTGGGACCCGTCGGTGGCCATCGAGCCCGAGGTGGTGACGGTCCGCTTCGTGGAGGGTTGGCCGGTGGCCATCAACGGCACCGGCTACGACGACCAGGTGGCGCTCGTCATGGAGGCCAACGCCATCGGCGGCCGCCACGGCCTGGGCATGAGCGACCAGATCGAGAACCGCATCATCGAGGCCAAGAGCCGCGGCATCTACGAGGCCCCGGGAATGGCCCTGCTCCACATCGCCTACGAGCGGCTCCTCACCGGCATCCACAACGAGGGCGTCATCGACAACTACCGGACCCTCGGCCGGCGCCTCGGGCGGCTCATGTACGAGGGCCGCTGGTTCGATCCGCAGACGCTCATGCTGCGCGACGCCCTGCAGCGCTGGGTGGGCTCGGCCGTCACCGGCGAGGTCACGATCCGCCTGCGCCGGGGCGACGACTGGACGATCCTCGACACCCAGAGCCCGAACCTCACCTACCACCCCGAGCGGCTCTCCATGGAGTCCGGCACGGGCGAGTTCGGCCCGCTCGACCGCATCGGCCAGCTCACCATGCGCAACCTCGACATCGCCGACTCCCGCGACAAGCTCGCCATCTACGCCGGCACCGGCGCGCTCGAGCTCGGAGCCGCGGGCAGCCTGCTGGAGCTGGGCCCGGGCGGAGGCTGACCGAACGATCCCCGGGGTGCGAACCTGGGGGGATGGCGGCGGCCCCGATGGCGCAGGACGGTGAGCGGTGAGTTCGTCGCTGCCCGTCGACGGATTGATCCTCGCCGGAGCGCTGCTGGTGATCGTCGGCGTGCTCGCCGGAG
>JBIKWW010000171.1:0-7197 GCA_044356125.1 Acidimicrobiia bacterium | reverse complement strand
GGCCGGCTGAGGTCACCGGCCGGCTGAGGTCACTGGCCGGCGGTGCTCACCGGCCGGCTGAGGTCACTGGCCGGCTGAGGTCACTGGCCGGCTGAGGTCACTGGCCGGCGGTGCTCACCGGCCCCCGCCGGCGGAGCGGGGCCCCACCACGTGCCCGCCGTCGACGATGAACTCGTGGCCCGTGGAGTAGGTGGCGCCCTCGAGGATGAACAGCAGCATGGCGGTGACCTCCTCCGGCTCGCCGATGCGGGAGATGGGCTGGCCCCGGCCGGCGGTCTCCCACGTCCCTGAGGTCATGGCCGTGCGGATCGGGCCGGGGTGGATCGAGTTGACCCGGATGCCGGCCGGCCCGAGCTCGAGGGCAGCGGTCTTGGTGAGGCCGCGCACGCCCCACTTGCTGGCCACGTAGGCCCCGATGCCGCCGTAGCCCTGCAGCCCGGCCGTCGAGGAGATGTTCACGATGTTGCCGCCCCCGGCCCGCTTCATCGAGGGGACGACGGTGTGGATCCCCAGCCACACGCCGGTGAGGTTGATGTCGATCGTTCGCTGCCAGTCGCTGACGGGCATGTCCTCGATGGAGCCCCAGGTGACGATGCCGGCGTTGTTGACCAGGGTGGCGACGGGTCCGAAGCGCTCCTCGGCCCGGGCCACCACGGCCTGCCACTGCGACTCGTCGGTCACGTCGTGGTGGACGAACTCGGTGGCGTCCCCCAGCTCGGCGGCGAGGGCCTCGCCCTCGGTGTCGAGCACGTCGGCGATGACGACACGGGCGCCCCGGCCGACGAGGCCGCGCACGTGTGTGGCCCCCATCCCCCGGGCGCCCCCGGTGACGATGGCGACGGTTCCCTGCAGTGATGACATCGGACCCTCCTGGGCTGGTCGGTGGGGTGAAGGCTGGTCGGAACGGTGAAGGCTGGTCGGAACCGTGAAGGCTGGTCGGAACCGTGAAGGCTGGTCAGAACAGTCGGTTGCGGCCGACGGCCTGCTTGGCGATGACGCCCCGCAGGATCTCGTTGGTTCCCTCGCCGACGATCATCAGGGGGGCGTCGCGGTAGTAGCGCTCCACGGAGTACTCCTTGGAGTAGCCGTGGCCGCCGTGGATGCGGATGGCGTCGAGGGCCACCTTGGCCGCCATCTCCGAGGCGAAGAGCTTGGCCATGCCGGCCTCCATGTCGGCCCGGCGCCCGGTGTCGAAGCAGTCGGCGGCATGCAGGTTGAGCATGCGGGCGGCGGTGATCTGGGTGGCCATGTCGGCCAGCAGGTTCCCCACGGACTGGTGCTGCCAGATCGGCTTGCCGAAGGCGTGGCGCTCCTGGGCGTAGCGGAGGGCGTCGTCGTAGGCGGCGCGGGCCACGCCGATGGCCCGGGCCGCCACCTGGATCCGACCCACCTCCAGGCCGCCCATCATCTGGGCGAACCCGGCACCCTCGGTGCCGCCGAGCAGGGCCGAGTCGGGTACGAAGCAGTCGTCGAAGAACAGCTCGCAGCTCTCGACGCCCTTGTAACCGAGCTTGGGCAGATCCCGGGCGACGGTGAAGCCGGGGACCTTCTCCACGAGCAGGATCGAGATGCCCCGGTGGGCGGGCTCGGCCGTGGGGTCGGTCTTGCACAGCAGGGCGACGACGCCCGACATGCGGGCGTTGGTGATCCAGGTCTTGGAACCGTTGATCACGTAGCCGCCGTCGACCTTCCTCGCCACCGTCCGCAGGTTCTGCAGGTCCGACCCGCCGTCGGGTTCGGTGAGGGCCATCGTGGCCCGCAGCTCACCGGTGGCCATGCGCGGCAGGTACGACGCGCGCTGATCATCGGTGCCGTAGCGCACGAGGAGCTTGGACACCACGCTGTGCCCGCCGAAGGCGCCGGCCAGGCTCATCCAGCCCCGGGCCAGCTCCTCGGTGACGAGCGCGTAGCAGCGCGACGACACGGCGTAGGGGCCCCACGGCTCGGGGATGGCCAGCCCGTACACGCCCATCTCCTTCATGGCCTCGATCAGAGCCTCGGGATAGGTGTCGGCGGCCTCGAGGTCGTGGGCGACGGGGCGGACCTGCTCGTCGACGAAGCGGGCGACCAGCTCGACGATCTGCTGCTCTTCGGAGCTCAACTCGGACACGGGTGAGGGTCTACCAGGTCGCCGGCGTCGCTCCTGAGGAGCGGACGTCACCGGGAGGAGGCGCCCACCAGGACCACGCCGACGACGACCAGGACCGCCCCGACGACGCCGCCCGGGCTGGGCCGCTCGCCCAGGTGGGCCCAGGCGACGAGGATGGCGATGGGAGTCACGAGCGTGCCCGAGCTGGCCACCATCGTGGCCGGCAGGGTGCGCATGGCGATCGTGGTGGCGGCGTAGATGAACGCCGAGCTCACGGCCCCGAGCCAGAACAGCCACCACCACTGCAGGGGCCCCAGCCCGCCCAGCTCCCCGACCCGAGGGGCGGCCAGGACCGCCATGAGCAGCGCCCCCACCAGCGTGCCGGGCGTGTTGAGCCACCAGGGGTCGTAGCGTCCGGCCAGGCGCCGCTGGGCCACCGTCACCGACGCCCAGGCCAGCGAGGCCCCGCCGAGCGCTCCGATCCCCGCCAGCGACGTCCCGGCGCCGCTCGCCGCGCCGGTCCGGGTGATCACGACGACGCCCAGCAGCGACACCAGCAGCCCCGCCCCCGTCCGGGCCGTCGGGCGGTGCCGCAGGAAGAGGGCCTCGCCGGTGGCGGCCAGGGCGGGCATGGTGGCCATGACGATGGTCGCCGCGGCCACCGAGGCCCGCTGCTGGCCCCAGGTGAAGCAGATGTGGAAGCCAGCCGATCCGGCCAGGCCGACGAACCACACGAGCGCGCGGTCCTCCCGCCGGATCGGCTCGCGCCGCCCCGGCTGGGCCGTCACCACGGCGGCGAAGCACACGGCCGAGAACACGACACGGCCGGCGGAGAGCGTCAGCGGGGAGAGGTCCTCGAGCAGCCCCTTGATCAGGGTGAACGAGAGGCTCCCGATCAGGATCGAGGCCCCGAGCCAGGCCGCCGCCGCCCGGCCCTCCCGGGCGGTCGGCACGGCCCTGATCAGGGGGCCAGCACGACGGCCGACCAGCGCAGCAGGTCGGGTGCAGCGCCATCGACGGCGGCGTCGCCGGTGACCCGCCGCCCGAGGGACTCGACGCGCAGCAGTCGCCCGCCCGAGGGCACGGCCAGCTCCTCGACGAGGCGGTGGCGGAACTCCAGCAGCTCCCCCTCGAAGGCCGGGCCGAGGTGATCGCAGGCGTCCCACCCGAGGACCGTCGCCAGGCCCGGGAGGGCCCGGGTGAGCGACGCCTGGGCCAGGGCCTGGACGTGACCGCCGTAGACGAGGCGCCGGCCGTTGGCCGTCTTGGTGAAGTCGCGGTGCACGACGGCCTGGTTGAACGTCATGCGGGCGAGCGCGGGGGCGTTGTCGAGGTGGTCGCGCATGGCGTCGTCGACCACGGCGCCGACGGCCCAGTCCGTGCGGGGCAGACCGCTCAGGTCCCAGGCCGGGACCTGGCCGAGGAACGTGTCGATGGGCTCGGCCCCGGCGGCTCCCGGGATCGGGGACGCGTGGCCGGGATCGGCCTGGCCCCGGGCCGGCAGCAGGGCCACGCGCTCGCAGGTCATCACCACGCCTGCGTCGGTCCGTGACTCGATGCCCATCCACACCTTGCCGCGGTGCAGGCCGTCCTTGGCCGAGGCGTCCGCCAGGCCGAGCACCTTGGTGGTGGTCCACAGCGTCTCGCCGACGGTCACGGGCCGGTGGATGCGCACGGTCCGGTAGTAGAGGTTGGCGATCGCCCGCCGGGTGGCCCCGGTGGTCTGTCCGACTGCGCTCTGCATGACGATGCCGGGGTTCACGAGCGCCCCCGATCCCCCCATGGCGGCGAAGCACCGCCGGTCGACCGACGGCAGGTGCTGGTCGCCGGTGATGGCCCGGTAGATCACGTTGTCGGCGTCGGTGAACGTGATCGGCGGGAGGGCGGGGATCGTCTCGCCCACGGCGAGCTCGTCGTAGAAGGGACCGTCGAGAGGCATGCCGACACCCTATTGGCAGCTGACCCGGGGCCGTTCGTCCCTGTCGCCGCCGGGGTTCGTGTCCGTACCGTCGGGCCATGACGACAACGATCCAGGAACCACCCGTCGGAGCGAGCGTCTGGGAGGCCCGGCTCCACCAGATGCTGACCGGCCACGTGCAGCGGGAACGGGGGCTGCTCGAGGCCTACGCGGCGGCTGCGGAGTCGACGAGCTCGGAGGCCCTGCGCTACCTCGTCGGTCTGCTGATCGACGACGAGAAGCGCCACCACCGCGTGTTCCTCGAGCTGGCGGCCTCGCTCAAGAACGAAGCGGAGCTGTCGGCCGACGACCCCGTCGTGCCCCGGCTCGACTTCAGCCGGGCCAACGCCGAGGCCGTGCTCGAGGTCTCCCAGGACCTCCTGCAGAACGAGCACGACGACCTGCACGAGCTCAAGGAGCTCAAGCGCGCCCTGCGCGACGTGGAGGACACCACCTTGTGGAGCCTGCTCATCGACCTGATGATGCGCGACACCGAGAAGCACATCGCCATCCTGAAGTTCGCCGAGAAGCAGGCCCGGCGCCGGTCGCACTGACCGCAGGAACGCCTCAGATCCCCTTGCCGGGGTTGAGCAGGCCGGTGGGGTCGAGGGCGGCCTTCACCCGGTGCTGCACGGCGAGATGGACCGGGTCCAGCTCGTCGGCCACGAACCGGCGCTTCAGGGTGCCGACCCCGTGCTCGGCGGCGATCGTGCCGCCGAGGCGCAGCGTGAGCGCGACGATGTCGGCGAAGGCGGCCTGGGCCCGCTCCACCTCGCCTTGGTCGGCCGCGTCGAACACCAGCAGCGGGTGCATGTTCCCGTCGCCGGCGTGGCCCAGGGTGGCGGCGGTGACGCCCCGGTCGCGGGTGATGTCGACGATGCCCTGGAGCAGCTCGGGAAGGCGCTCCCGGGGCACGGCGACGTCCTCGGGGAGCATGGCCCTGCCCAGCTTCTCGAACGCCGGCCACACCCGGCGTCGGACCTCGATGAACAGCTCGCCCTCGGCCGGATCGTCCACGTGGTGGACCTCGGTGGCCCCGGCCTGCGTGCAGATGCGGGCCATGTCGGCGATCGCCTCGGGGGCGTGCAGCCCGTTGGCCTGCATGAGGATCAGGCAGGCGGCCCCGGTGTCGAGGCCCATGTTGTAGATCGTGTCGGCCTGGCGCAGACAGGCCTGGTCGATGATCTCCATGAGCGACGGCTCGTGGCCCGCCCGGAAGATCTCGGTGATGGCGGCGCCGGCGTGGGGGAGTGCGGCGAAGTAGGCGATGGCCGTCGAGGCCGGGGGCGGGGTCGGCAGCAGACGCAGCGTCACCTCGGTGATCACCCCGAGGATCCCTTCCGACCCGACGAACACCCCGGTGAGATCGAGACCGGTCGTGCTCTTGATCGTGCGCCGTCCGGTCCGGATGACCTCCCCGGTCGCCAGCACGACCTCGAGCCCCATGACGAAGTCGCGGGTGACGCCGTACTTGACGCAGCACAGACCCCCGGCGTTGGTGGCCACGTTGCCACCGATGCTGGAGATCTCATAGGACGCCGGATCCGGCGGGTAGAACAGGCCGTGGGCGGCCACTGCCCGCTTGAGGTCCCCGTTGAGCACGCCGGGCTGGACCCGCGCCATCCGGTTGACGGTGTCGATCGACAGCACGCGGTCCATGCGGTGGACGCTGAGGATCACGCACCCGTCGACCGCGTTGGCCCCCCCGCACAGCCCGCTGCCGGCGCCACGCGTCACGACCGGGACGCCGGCCGCACGGGCCGCGTCGATGGTGGCGACGACCTCGGCCGTGGTGCGGGGCATGACGAGCACGTCCGCCCGCCCGGGGCGCTCGAACAGGCACCGGTCGTGGCCGTAGGCGGCGACGACGTCGGGATCGGCCTGGATGCACTCAGCGGGAAGCCGGGCCCGCAGCTCGTCGAGGATCACCCGGCCGATGCTAGGGGCGCGGCCCCGAGCGCAGTTCGACGATCTCGCGCCGGGTCGTCAGCGCGTCGAGCGCGTCGGGTCGGGGGACGACGCCGATGCCGGGTCCCCGCGGGACCCGCAGGTGGCCGCCGTCGAGGACGAACGGCTCGGTGACGTCGCGGTGGAACCAGCGCGACGACGCCGAGAGATCGCCGGGCAGGGTGCAGCCGGGGAGGGCGGCGAGCACCGTGTTCACCGCCCGGCCGACGCCGGTCTCGAGCATGCCGCCGATCCAGATCGGCACGCCGAAGTCGAGGCACAGCTCGTGGATGCGCAGCGACTCGAGGATGCCGCCGACCCGTCCGGGCTTCAGGTTGACGACCTCGCACGCACCGCGCTCGATCGCTTCCCGTGCGGTGCGGGCCGAGGTGATCGACTCGTCGAGGCACACGGGCGTCTCGATCGCCGCAGCCAGGCCGGCATGGCCATCGAGGTCGTCCTCGGCGAAGGGCTGCTCGATGAGCAGGAGACCGAAGGCGTCGAGGGCCCGCAGGTGATCGGTGTCGGCCGGGGTGTACGCCGAGTTGGCATCGACCTGGAGGCGCAGCTCGGGCCAGGTCGAGCGCACGGCGCGGACGGGCTCGACGTCCCAGCCCGGCCCGATCTTCAGCTTCACCCTCAGGTACCCCTGGGCAACCAGCGCGTCGACCGTCGCCAGCAGCGCGTCGACGTCGGCGGCGATGCCCACCGCGACACCGGACGGCACCCGGTCGCGCACGGCCCCGAGGTGGGTGGCGAGGGAGACGCCTGCGGCGCGTAGCTCGGCGTCGAGCACGGCGGCCTCGATGCCGGCCTTGGCCATCGGATGGCCCTTCACGGCGTGCAGCAGGGGAGCGACGTCGGCCGCGCCCAGATCGTGGTGGTGCAGCAGGGGCAGGAGGAAGCGTCGCGTGACCTCGTGGGCGCCGTCGACCCACTCCGCCGTGTAGGTCGGCTCCGCCATGGCGACGCACTCGCCCCAGCCCTCGATCCCGTCGACGGTGACCACCCGGACGAGCAGGGCGTCGCGCACGTCGCTGGTGCCGTGCGCGGTGCGGAACGGGGTGACCAGTGGCAGCGTGACGCGACGCAGCTCGACGTGGTCGAGGTGCACGGATCAGGCCTGGCCGAACATCATCAGCCAGGACTCGCGCGTCTTGGGCTTGTAGACGTAGTTCATCTCCCGCACGGCGCTCATCGTCGC
>JBIKWW010000275.1:0-5324 GCA_044356125.1 Acidimicrobiia bacterium | reverse complement strand
GGCTGAGCTGGTCGCGGCCGGCTGCATCGGTGCCGGCCGGATGCTCAAGGGAGGGGCTCCTCACCTTCGCGGTGTAGTCGACCTCGTTGGCCCCGACGTCGTGCAGCGAGGGCCCGACGAGGAGGGTCCCCGCGATCAGCGCGAGGAGGAGGGCACCGGCGAGACCCGCCGGGCGCCGGAGCGTCCGGACCAGCGTGCCATGGCGTCGCGGTCGGGAGATCCGCGTCGCGAGGCTGGGAACTGGCCGTTGCGGTGCGTGTGCTGGAGCGCTCGTCATCGGGCCCCCGTTCGCTCCGTTGCCTGCGCGACGCGGGGGTCGATCCGCGCCGCGAAGACGTCGAACAGCAGGCTGATGGCGACGTACGCGATCGCGCTCAGGAGCGCGAAGGCCTGGATGACGGGGAGGTCGCGTCCGCCCACGGCGTCGATCGCGTACTTCCCGACTCCGGGCCAGGTGAAGATCGTCTCGGTGATCGGCGCGCCACCGAGCAGCGCGCCGACCCCGATGCCGGCGAGTCCGAGGAACGACACGGTCGCGTTGGGCAACGCGTGCACGACGAGCAGCCGGAGCCGCGATGCGCCCCGGGCGAGCGCGACCTCCACGTAGCTGGACGCCATCGCTCCCGCGAGTCCCGCGCGCAGGTAGCGGGACCACGACGCGGAGAGCGGGATCGCGAGCGATGCGGCCGGCCACCACACCGTGGCGAGCGATCCATCACTGATCACCTGGCCCCAGCCCAGACCGACGACGAGGAACTGCAGCGTGCAGAGCCCGAGCAGGAACCCGGGGATCGACGCGAACAGCGAGCTGTAGAGCCGAGCGATCCCGTCGATGACCGGCCCGCCGAGGCTGGCCGCGAGCGCGAGCGAGATGGTGATCGCGACGGCCATCACGATGGCGACGGCGCTCAGCATGAGCGTGCCGCCGAGCCTCGATCCGATCTCCGTGGCGACGTCGCGGCCCGACACCCATGACACCGAGAGGTCCCCCCGCGCCGCCCGCCAGAGCCAGCGCAGGTACCGCTCGACGGGATTGCCGTCGGCCCCGATGAGCACTCGGGCCTCGGCGAGCTGCTGGGGTTCCGGCTCGACGACGCCGCGGGCTCGAAGGACTCGATCCGCGGCGTCGCCGGGCGCGACGAGCACGAGCGCCCACACGAGCACGCTCGCCATCAGCAAGGTGGTGGCGACCTCCGCGCCGCGTGCCAGTGGCCGCCGAAGGGGGTCAGCGAGGCGCAGTGGGGTCACGCGCCTGGCTTGGTGTTGACGTCCACGTGGAGGTTGGCGAAGTGCGGCTCGTAGTCCTTGAACTCCGAGCGGGCGACGACGGCGACCCGCCGGGACCCGAGGAACGTCATGTACGCCTCGTCGAAGATGACGAGGTCCTCCACCCTGGAGAGCAGGCGGTTTCGCACGCTCTGATCGAACGTGCCGACGAGCTGCGAGGCGTAGCCGTCGATCTCCACGTCCTCGATCCCCTGGCGGTTCCTCGGGCCGGTCGTGGTCATGTCCGACCGCATCACGCTGACCGGTTCGACCGTGAAGCCGACCGCTCCTGAGAAGACGACGCCGACGTTCCAGCCCGTGCGGCGGTCCATGGCGGCGTTGATGTCGTCGACCTGCTGGATCTCCATGTCGACGCCGATCTTGGCGAGCATCGACTGCACGGCGATGGCGGCGGTACGGCTGTCGGGCTGCTGGGGATAGGTGAGCACCCGGATCCGAAGCGGCTGACCGTTCTTCACGCGGACGTCGTTGGGGCCCATCCGCCAGCCGGCGTCGTCCAGGATCCGCTTGGCACGGTCGACGTTCGTCCGCAGCCGGTTCCCGGCGTAGGGGACCAGCGGCGGCCACATCCCCCGCGACACCTCGTAGGCGCCGTCCATGACGTCGTTGGCGAAGCCTTCGTAGTCGATGGCGAGGTTGATGGCCCGGCGGACGTCTCGGTCACTCGTCGGGTACTCCCGGATGTTCGGCGCCCATCGGAGCTGGCTGATCGAGCCCTTCGCGGTGAGGAACACGACGTCGTTGCGCCCCTTCACGATGCGCTTGAACTCCGTCGGGGGGTAGAAGAGGATGTCGGCCTCGTTGTTCTGGACGGCGAGGAGCCGGGCCTGGGGATCGGTGACGAATCGGAGCTCGATGCCCGGGAACGGCGGTCGGCCCTGCCAGTACTTCTCGTTGCGCTTCATCACTTGGCGCTGCCCGTCGAGGCTGACCGTCTCGTAGGGCCCGGTGTAGATCCCCTTCGTCACGAGGGCGGGGTTGTCCTTCCCGGTGGCCTCGACGGTCGCGACGTCGTAGATCGGGAACACGTCCTCGTTGGCGAGCAGGTTCGGCACGTTGATCTGCGGTGTGGACGTCACGATGTTGACCGTCGCGGCGTCGACCTTCGTCACCGATGCACCCGGCAGGTTCGCCTGTGCGCTGCCGCCGAGCTGCAACTGGCGGCGGATCAACGCCACCGCCGCGTCGGCGTCGAAGGCGCGCCCGTTCTGGAAGGTCACGTTCGGTCGGAGCTTGATCTGCCATGTGGTGGGCGCGACCTGGCTGACGGACTGGGCGACCCATGGCGACGGGGTCCCGTTCAGCTCCGGCCGGAGGAACAGCTCCGCCACGCCGAACTCCACCTGCCAGAAGCCCTGGAGCTCCGGCGTGAAGTTGCGGATGACGAACGAGGTCACCAGCTGCAGGGGGTTCTTGGCGTCCGGGCGGGGCCGTGCCGTCGTGCTCGGTGTCGCCGCAGCGGTGGCCGTGGTGGTCGTGGTGGTCGTGGTGGTCGCGGTGGTGGCCCTCGCCGGTGCCGTGGTCGTGCGGTTGGTGACGGCCGAGACCGGCACCTGCGTGAGGCCGGCCAGGGTGGCGGCGGTGGCGCCGAGCAGGGCGCGGCGAGTCAGACGGGAAGGGGTCATGTGTTCCTCCTGGAGCACCGATGGGGTCGAGTCGATTGGGGGTCGGTCGGGCTGGAGGGCCGGTCAGCGCGCCGGCTGCTCGGCGGCGCGTCGTGACGCCCACCAGGTCGCGGACGCGTCGGCGAGCTCGTCATGGCTGCGCAGCGAGCAGTCCCCGCACGTCCCCTCGGACACCCGCAACCACAGGCAGCAGGTCGAACGGCGGAACCACGGGTCGGGCTCGGGGGCTGGGTTCCCGGAGGGAGCATCGAGCCCGGTCCCGTCCAGCCAGTGACCGAGGCCGGTCAGCTCGAGGGCCGCGGCGATGCGTGCATGGGCCGATCGCCCTGCGGCCGCATCGATGACCTGTGACGCCACGAGCAGCCGGATGGTCGACGCCACCACCGATGCGGCGTTGCCGGGGAGCTGACGTGGCCCGAACCGGACGAGGTCGTGGAATGCGACGCGCAGCGGGACGAGGAATCCGTCCCACGGTCCGCGTCGCAGCGCCGAGAGGACGGTCGAGGACGGAGCTGGGGTTCCGCCGCTCCCGCCGCTCCCGTCGCCTCCCTCACCAGGGACCAGATCGACGTCGACGTGCGCGACGCGGATCGAGCCGTCCTCCCCGAACCGGACGGCGGCTCCGGGCGCGCCGGGCTCCCACGCGTCGTGCACGATGGCGGTCACCACGGCCGGTCCGAGTGCTCTCCAGACCAGGGTCTGGTATAGCGCCGACGCGACGGCACCGAGGCGGACCGTGGGATCGGAGCTGGCGCTCAGCGTGCCGGCCGCAACCCGGCGCTCGACCCGGGCGGTGACGACCTCGCGGAGCAGGCGCCGGTCGTCGAGGAGTCGCGGGAGCGGGATCCAGTCCGGCTCCTGCGCACTGGCCAACATCGTCGACGCGTCGTCGAGGTACGGGTGCAGCCGGCCGATCCCGTCGCGGACCGAACCGAAGCGAAGCGCGGGACTCCTTCGAGCAGGAGGAGCGGTGACCACGGAATAACAATAGTTCCCATTCCTGATCCTGTCGGACGCGTCCAGTGCTCGGATCAGCCGCCGGTCTCTGTGGTCGGCGATGGCGATCTCGAGCGGTACGGCCGAGACGCACCTCGACCGGTGCCGGGGCATCGGCACGGACAGCACGCGCGTACGCGTGCTGTCCGTGCGTCTCGGGTCGGACCCGGGCTCAGCTGAGCGAGATGCCGGGGTGGAGCACCTTGGCGATGGCCTCGACGAGCGACACGGCTTGCACGTTCGGCGGGTAGCTCGTCGCGGCGACCACTGCGCCGCCGGGCCGCTTTCCTGCCGGCGTGTCGGCGACTAGGTCGCTCATCCGATCCCCGTCCGAGCACGACCACGTCGGACGAATGTCATATAGACATGCGAATGTCTGCATGTACGATCGTTGCATGCCAGGTCGTCATCCAACCCTTCCGGCTGGAGCCGGGGCGCTGCCGGGTGACGAACAGGTCAAGGCCGCGGCCGAGCTGCTGAAGGTCCTCGCCAACCCGATCCGGATCTCGATCGTGCTGCGCCTCGCGTCCGAGCCCATGTGCGTCCACGAGATCGTCGACGCGCTCGGCATCTCCCAGCCACTGGCTTCGCAGCACCTGCGCATCCTGCGCGCCGCCCGCTTGGTCGATGGTGAGCGGCGCGGTCGCGAGATCGCCTACCGGATCGTCGACGACCACGTCTCGCACATCGTGCGAGACGCCATCACCCACGGAAACGAGGAGCATCCATGAGCCCTACCCACACCATCCATCCCGACCACGCCCATGTCCACGGGGACGGCTGCGGCCATGTCGCCGTCGCCCACGGCGACCACGTCGACTACCTCCACGACGGTCACGTCCACCGAGACCACGAAGGGCACTGGGACGAGTGCGTGCTGGAGGCCCACCTCGCGCATGACGCGCACCCTCACCGTCACGGCGACGGCTGTGGGCACGAAGCCGTGCCGCATGGCGACCATGTCGACTACCTCCACGACGGCCACCGTCACGCCGAGCACGGCGACCACTACGACGAGCACTGACGCCGGTCGACACGTCCCTTCGAGGTTCGACACCGTGCCTGCGCGGTGTCGAGCCCGTCACGCGCCGAGGATCTCCCGTGCCGCCCGCAGCCCGCTCAGGTACGCCCCGTGGACGGTCGAGAAGTGCGCCCGGTCCGTGTGCTCGCCGGCGAAGTGGACCCGTCCGGACGGTGCGGCGAGGGCGTCGAAGTGCGACATGTCGGTCGTCGTCGAGGTGAACGAGTAGGCCCCGCGGGTCCACGCGTCGTTGCACCACCGGCTGCGCCGCATCGCCCGAGGTGGCGGGACCTGTGCGCCGTACATGTCACGGAGGTGCGCCATCACCAGCTCCACGAGCTCCTCGTCGGTCAGCGTCTCGGTGCGGAGCGCCTCATCCGCGAACGTGAACGTCA
>JBIKWW010000170.1:0-7226 GCA_044356125.1 Acidimicrobiia bacterium | reverse complement strand
CGCCGACGGCCTGGTCGCTCGTCAGCGTGTCCGCCGCCGAGTGCCCGGGGCGGGCCCGGTGCCCGTCGGGCGACACGTGCTTCGCCGAGCTCGCCCGGGAGCGGGCCGCCGAGGCCGACGTGGTGGTCGTGAACACCCATCTCTACGGACAGCACGTGCGCAGCGGCGGATGGATCCTCCCGGCTCATGACGTCGTCGTGATCGACGAGGCCCACGAGCTCGAGGACATCGTCGCCGACTCCCTGGGCACCGACATCGGTTCCTCCCGGCTGACGTTCCTCGCCGGGCGCCTGCGGTCCGTGATCGCCGACGCCGACAGCGCCGTCGACCTGGCGGCGGCCGCCCGCGGCCTCGACGAGGCCCTGACGCCCCTCGCCGGCCAGCGCCTGCGGCCCGGTCCGGCCGCCCACGCCGAGGTGCGCCGGGCGCTGGCCTCGGCACTCGGGCGTGTGCAGACGGCCATCGAGCTGGTGCGGACCGCCGGCACCGCCGCCGCCGGCAACGCCGATCTGGCCGCCCGCTGCACCCGGGCCACGCTGGCGGCCACACAACTGGCCGACGACATCGAGCGGGCCCTCGAAGTCGGGGCTGCACCGCCGGCGACCCTCGGTCGCCGAACGGGGACCGCCCCGACCGCCGCGGTGGACGCGGTGGACGCGACGGACGCAATCGGGAGCCCGGCCGTGCAGGACCCGGGGACGGATGATGCCGCCGAGGTGGGGGGATCCGACGCCGCCGAGGCGTTGGCCGGGGACCTGGTGGCCTGGGTCGAGGGCGGGGGCCCGAACCGGGGCCCGGTGCTGCGGGTGGCCCCGGTCGAGGTCGGCGGACCGCTGGCGGCCACGGTGTGGGAGCGGATCACCGCCGTGCTCACGTCGGCGACGATCCCGGCCTCGCTCGCCGAACGGGTGGGTCTGCCGCCCGACCGCACGACCGAGCTGCGCGTCGGAAGCCCCTTCGCCTACGAGACGAACGCCCTCCTGTACTGCGCCGTGCACCTGCCCGATCCCCGGTCGGCTGCGTTCGAGCCGGCCACGCACGAGGAGCTCGCCGCCCTCGTCACCGCCGCCGGCGGGCGCACCCTGGCCCTGTTCACGAGCTGGCGGGCCATGCGCGCCGCCGCCGACGCCCTGCGCGACCGGCTCCGACGTGCCGGGATCGAGGTGCTGATCCAGGGCGATCTCCCCAAGCCCGCCCTGCTCGATCGGTTCGCCGCCGAGGAGACGACCTGCCTGTTCGCCACCATGGGGTTCTGGCAGGGCATCGACGTACCCGGTCGCTCGCTGTCGCTCGTGACCATCGACAAGCTTCCCTTCGGTCGCCCCGACGAGCCGCTGCTCGTCGCCCGGCGGGAACGGGCCGGGGCCCGCGCCTTCGAGCTGATCGACCTCCCGCGGGCCGCCATGCTGCTGGCCCAGGGTGCCGGGCGGCTGATCCGCAGCGCCGGGGACCGCGGGGTCGTGGCCGTGTTCGACCCCCGTCTCAACACCGCCCGGTACCGCTGGTCGCTCATCGAGGCGCTCCCGCCCATGCGGCGCACCCGCGACCGGGCCGAGGCCGAACGGTTCCTGCGGGCCGTCACCGGCTGACCCGGCCGACCCCGGCTGGCCCGGCCGGACCCGGCGGATCGTCTCGGTGGGCATCGCGCCGTCGCTGTCACACCCCCGTGGCTACGGTGTGGCCGCGGGCGACCGCCCCGGCACTTCCCCCTGTGTCCCGGTCCACCTCCCGATCCGGAGGTCCCACCCATGGCCACCCACCGCCCCTGCCGGCGCGGCGCCGACTCCTCGGAGTACGGCCGCCTCGTCCCCGGCCCCAGCCTCGTCGTCGTCGACGAGATCGACGTCCTCGAAGCGCTCGTCCGCTCCGGCCTGCCCGATGGCCGCGACGCAGTCGCTGCACTGCTCTGCGATCCCGCCGGCCAGCTGATCGCCGTCGTGCACTGCATCAGCGACCAGACCGACACCGCCTCCCTCCTGGCCCGCCGCCTCGCCGAGTCCTCGAGCCGGGTCGGCCCCGAGAGCCTGCTGTCGAGCGTGTGGCTCGTCGCCCTCCGCTCCTCCCCCGACCGCCTGACGCTCGACCCGGCCGAGTACCCCCACTACGCCGTCGCCGGGGCGATCCTGGCCGACGTCGGGATCGAGACGGGTCCACCGATGGTCATGGGGCCCGACGGCTGGCAGCTCGCGGCGTGAGCGGCCTTCCACCCTCGGCCGGGGCGCTCAGGTGCCGCGGCGGGGGTGCAGCACCCGGGCGATCGCGATCCCGCCCAGGAGCCCCCCGAGATGGCCCTGCCAGCTGATCGTGCCCGAGGAGTCCGGGAGCACGCCCCACAGGATGCCGCCGAACAGCACCCCGGCGACCATCGCCACGAGGATCGATCGGATCCGTCGGTCGAACACCGCACGCGCCCCGATGTAGCCGAGGAACCCGAAGATCACGCCGCTGGCGCCGATGTGCACCTCGTTGCTCGAGCCGAGCAGCCAGGCGAGCGCGCCCGACGACACGGCTGCCGCCGCCGCCACCGTGATCACCCTCCGCAGCCCCGACAGGGCGACGAGGGTGCCGAGCACGACGAAGGGCACCGTGTTCGCCGCGAGGTGACCGAACCCGAGGTGCAGGAAGGGCGCGAGCGGGATGCCGCGCAGCCCCAGGAGCGTGTGGGGCCGGATGCCGAAGCGGTCGAGTCGGTGCGACATCACGGTGTCCACCGCCTCCACCACCCACATCGAGCCCGCCGCCATGCCGACCGCCACGGGCCCGGAGGCCGGGTTGGCCCGGCGGCCCGGTCGGGTGGCGCGGCGCGTCGAGGACACGGGGGGCATTCCGTCATCCTGACCGCCGGGCACAATGGTTGCCATGTCGACGCAGCCCACGCAGCGCCTCTGCCGCGTCCGAGCACTGCGGGGGCCGCGGGCGCGACGGCGGGCCCTGATCGCAGCCGTGTTCACGTTCGCCGCCGTCAGCGGACTCCCACCATCGGGTTCGGCACCGGCCGCCGTCGTCCGAGCCCAGGGCGACGCCACCGATCCCTCCACCACGACCTCGACCACGAGCGCGTCCACCACGAGCGCGTCCACCACGAGCGCGTCCACCACCAGCACGAGCCTCGCCCCTGCCGGCGCCGGAAGCTCCGCAACGGGCACCGCGGCGCCCCCGGACCCGTCGACGCCCGTGGGATACGTGACCATCGCGCTCGACTTCGTCGAGCGCTACGCCCTGCGCCGCACCAGCGTCGACTTCCCCGCCCTCCGGGCCAAGGTCCTGGCGCGCGCCGCCACCCTGGCGACCGTCCCCGACAGCTACCCGCTCATCACCGCCGTCCTGCGCGAGATCGGGGACCGTCACGCCTCCTTCTCGCGTCCGCCCGACGCGTCCAACCTGCTCGTCGGCCGGTACACCGGGTTCGGCTTCACCGCCACCTTCCCCGACCGCATCGTGATCGCGCTGGCCGACGGGGGCCCGGCGGCGAAGGCGGGGCTCCGGCTGCGGGACCGCATCGAGCGGGTCAACGGCAAGACGCCGGCGGGAACCGGCGGGACGCTCTACATCCCCCGCGAGAACGGACGGGAGGCCACCCGCGTCGTGCTCGAGGTGACCCGGCCGAAGGTGACCAAGCGACTCCGGATCACCATCGACCAGGGCCAGCCGACGCTGGTGAGCGCCCCCAGGGCGGCCGGCGGCGCCTCCGTCGCCCCGGGTCGGCCCCTCGCCGATCGCATCGGGTACCTCGACCTCCAGGGCGTCGTCACCGACCAGGCGGGCCTCGACGCCTGGACCCAGTCGGTGCACGACGCCATCCGCACCATCGACACGCCCACCCGGTGCGGCTGGGTGCTCGACCTCCGTCGCAACCGGGGCGGGTACATCTACCCGATGCTGGCCGCCGTCGGCCCGCTCCTCGGTGAGGGCGTCGTGGCCGGCAAGCGTGACGTCGACGGCGTGGTGGAACGGTGGAGCTACCGCAACGGCACGATGAGCGTCGACGACCGGGTCCAGACCACGGTCGCCGCCCCGTACCGCCTGTCCCGCACCGACGTCCCTGTCGCCGTGCTCACCTCGGAGCTCACCGCGAGCGCCGCCGAGGCCGTCACCATCGCCTTCGCCGGCCGCCCCAACACCCGCTCCTTCGGGCGTCCCACGATGGGGCTCACCACGTTCACGGTGATGCGCGCCATGCCGGACAACGCGCTGATCAGCGTCACCAATGCCGTCGACATCGACCGGGCCGGCAACGGCTACGACGGGCCCGTGCGACCCGACGAAGCCGTCGAGTGGGACTGGGCCACGATCGCCACCGCACAGGACCGGGCCCTCGTCTCCGCCCTGTCCTGGCTCGCCGCCCAGCCCAGCTGCCGGACCTGACCTGACCTGACCGGCACTGGAAGCGCCCGGGCCCGCGCCGCCGGTCAGATGCGGGGCGGGTCCACCTCCACCCGGACCCGCTCCCGGGGCCGGTCGGGACGGGACAGCGCGGCATCGAGGGCGTCGGCCAGGGCCGCCGATGACGGGGCCCGAACCACCACGTCCCCGCCCGCCGGGCCAGCCGCCGCGAAGGCCCCGCCGATCGACTCCAGGGTCGGGGCCAGCAGCCCTGCCAGGGCCGCTGCGCCCGGGCCGCTCAGCTGCGCCAGCGCCCCCCATGGCGGCAGCGCCAGTCGCTCCCGACGAGCCAGCTCCACGGCGAGGAACCGACCCGGATCGGCGAGACGGACGGCGTCGAGGACCTCGTGACCGGGAGCGTTGGTCTGGGCCACGACCCGGCCCGCCCGACCCCCGACGATCCGGCAGGCCCGGGCGAGCATGGCCAGCGCCTGCTGCGGGGCACGCATCCGCGGGGCCAGCAGCTCGCCGTCGATGTCGAGGAACACCACGGCATCGGCGCGGTCGACACGCCGCAGCACCGCCTCGGTGCCGATGAGCAGGCGTTCGTCGGGGAGCTCGGTGGTGCGGGCGGTCACCTCCCCCACCGGCTCGCCGGCCAGCACGGCCAGCTCCTCCCGGGCCTTCGCCGTCCCCGTGCGCACGGCGGCGAAGCGGCCACCCCCGCATCCGAGGCAGACGGGAGGCCTGGTCACGCCGCAGGACGCGCACTGCAGCTCGGCGCTCCCGGACGGGATCGACACCGCCGCGCCGCAGCGCTCGCAGCGCGCCGGTGTCCGGCACGTGGCGCACCGGGCCAGCCGGACGTGGCCGGTCCGGTTGAGGACGCACAGGACCCGGCCGGGATGGCGCAGCAGCCCGACGACGGCGGGGGCGACCAGCGGCCGCCGGCGGGGCTCCTCGCCGGAGCGGTCGACCACGACGAGTGCCGACCAACCGGACCGCTCGACCAGCCGGGGCGCCACCACCACGGCGTCGGGCCCTCCGGCCGCCGCCACCGCTTCGGGGGTCGGCAGCGGGGACACCAGCAGGCACGCGACTCCGGCCCTCCGGGCCCGCTCCACGGCGACATCACGGGCGTGCCAGGTGGGGACCCGCTCGTCCTGCAACGCCTCGTCGTGCTCGTCGACGACGACGATCACCGCCGGGTCGGGCACCGGGGCGAACACCGCCCCGCGGGCCCCGATGGCGACCACCCCGCCGGAGGCCGCCATGGCCCAGTCTCGGGGCAGCACCGCGACGGCGACGCCCTCCTGACGCAGTCGACGGGCGGCGGCGTCGACCCGCTCGGCATCGGGCATCACGACGATGGCGCTGCCGGAACCCCCGGACAGCGACGCCGCCACCGCCCGTACGAGCGGCATCAGCGGCGTAGCCGGAGGCCACCGGACCACCGCCGGGCGGCCCGACCCGGCCGCCGTTCCCGCCGCCTCCAGGGCGATTCCGGCCAGTTCGGCCGCCGCTCCTGCTGCAGACGGGGAACCCAGGTGCCACGAGCGCCGCGCCGGAAGACCGACGACGGCACCCCCCGGCGAGGCGAAGCGCAGGACGTTCGCCCAGCGGCCGGCCCACCGCCACGCAACCCAGCGGCACAGCTCGACGACGTCACCCGGCGGACCCGCACCCCGGATCCGCGACACCGCCGACAGCTCGATGCCCGCCGGCGGCACGGTGTCGAGGGCCACCACCCAGCCACCGACCCGGCGGCCGTGCAGCGCGATCCGCACCTCGGTGCCCACCGTCAGGCGGTCGGCCCCAGGAAGCTCAGGCGGGACGACGTAGTCGAAGACCCGGTCGATGGCGGCTTCGTCGGGTAGCACCCCGACGACGCGTCCGACCGGCCCGCTCCCGCCTCGCTGGTCGGGCACCGGAGGGGGTTCAGGCGCCGACCGCCGCCCGGAAGGCGTCGAGCCGGGTCGTCTGCTCCCACGTGAAGTCGGCGTTGGGGCGCCCGAAGTGCCCGTAGGCGGCCGTCGCCTGGTACACCGGGCGGCGCAGGTCGAGGTCCCGGATGATCGCCGCCGGGCGCAGGTCGAAGACCTCCCGCACGGCCGCCTCGATGCGGGCCGGGTCGAGCTGCTCGGTGCCGAAGGTCTCCACCATCACCGACACCGGACGGGCCACACCGATGGCGTAGGCGACCTGGATCTCGCAGCGGGCGGCGGCACCCGACGCCACGACGTGCTTGGCCACCCAGCGGGCGGCGTAGGCCGCCGAACGGTCCACCTTCGAAGGGTCCTTGCCCGAGAAGGCCCCTCCGCCGTGACGGGCCGCGCCGCCGTAGGTGTCGACGATGATCTTGCGCCCGGTCAGGCCCGTGTCGCCGTGGGGACCGCCGATCACGAAGTTGCCGGTCGGATTGGACAGGAAGCGGTAGCTGTCGTCGGCGAACTGGGGCGGCACCACCGGGCGGACCACCAGCTCGAGCAGGTCGTGGTGGAGCTGGCGCTCCAGGTTCACCCCGTTGGCGTGCTGGGTCGAGATCAGCACCGTGTTCAGCCGGGCCGCCCGGCCGCCCTCGTAGTCGAAGGTGACCTGGGTCTTGCCGTCCGGGCGCAGGTAGGCGAGCTGGCCCGTTTTGCGCACCCGGGTGAGCTGCTCGGCCATGCGGTGGGCGGTCCAGATGGGAAGCGGCATCAGGTCCGGCGTCTCGTCGCACGCGTAGCCGAACATCATCCCCTGGTCGCCGGCCCCCTGGGCGTCGAGCTCGGCGTCGACGTCGTGCTCGGTCCGGATCTCGTGGGCCTTGTCGACACCCTGGGCGATGTCGGGCGACTGCTCGTCGATCGACACGATGATGCCGCAGGTGTTGCCGTCGAAGCCCTTGTCGGCGTGGTCGTATC
>JBIKWW010000002.1:0-23445 GCA_044356125.1 Acidimicrobiia bacterium | reverse complement strand
GGCGACCCGCCACCAGGAACCACGTGGCGACCCGCCACCAGGAACCACGTGGCGACCCGCCACCAGGAACCACGTGGCGACCCGCCACCAGGAACCACGGAGGCGAACCTGCCACGATGGCGGCGTGCTGTCGCCCTACCGAGTGCTGGACCTCACCGATGCCCGCGCCGAGCTGGCCACCTTCGTGCTGGCCGGGCTCGGCGCCGACGTCATCAAGGTCGAGCCCCCGGGCGGGTCGCCGTCACGCACCGCCGAGCCCCTCGACCCGTCGCTGCCCGACGGGATGTCGAGCCTGCACTTCCACGCCTACAACCGGGGCAAGCGCAGCGTCACCGTCGATCTGACGACCGGCACCGGTCGCACCGCGCTCCTCGAGCTGGTCCGCACCGCCGACTTCGTGTTCGAGAACGCCGGACCCGGCGCCATGGACGCCCTCGGCCTCGGCTTCGGGGCCATGCGGGCCGTGCGGCCCGACCTCGTGTACGTCGCCATCTCGCCGTTCGGGCAGACCGGCCCGTACGCGCACCACGAGGCGACCGACCTGACCCTCGCCGCCATGGGCGGGGCGATGGCCCTCAACGGTGACGCCGACCGTCGGCCCGTCCGCATCACCGTGCCCCAGACGTGGCACCACGCCGCCGTGGAGAGCGCCGTCGGAGCCATGGTGGCGCACCACCGGCGCCAGCACAGCGGCGAGGCCCAGCTCGTCGACACGTCGGTGCAGGCGGCGGTGTTCTGGACGGGCCTCAACGCCATGATCGCCCACTCCATCCAGGGTCGCGACATCGAGCGCGACGGGACGGTCCTGCAGCTCAGCACGATGCGGTCACCACTGGTCTATGCGTGCGCCGACGGCGAGGTCGTGCTCATCGCCACCACCGCCACCCTGCTCGCCCTCGTCCCGTGGATGGTGGAGGCCGGGACCGTCACCCGGGAGTGGGCCGACGCCGAGGACTGGCGCACCTACGAGGCACGCATGCTGACGGCCGCCAACCTGGTGCACTCCGTCGAGGAGATGCGCGCCGCGGTCCGTCGCTTCACGCTGGCCCACACCAAGGCGGAGCTCTTCGAGGGCGGCATCGCCCGGGGCGTCACACTGGCGCCCGTCAACACCGTCGCCGATGTCATGGCCCTCGAGCAGCTCGAGGCCCGCCGGTACTGGGAACAGCTCGTTCTGCCCGACGGTCGCCGGCTGCGCACGGCGGGACCGTTCGTGAAGGCCGCCGCGCCCGTCGGCTGGAGCCACCCCGTACCCCGCCCCGGCGAGCACACCGCCGAGGTCCTGGCCGACGCCCGGTCCCGTGCCGCCGTGCCCGCCGCAGCCCGACCCGCCCCCCGGCTGCCCTTCGAGGGCGTCAAGTTCGCCGACTTCTCCTGGATCGGCGTCGGGCCCATCACCGCCAAGGCCTTCGCCGACCACGGCGCCACCGTCGTGCACATCGAGACCGACCGACCCGCCGACCGTCTCCGCCTCGTCGGACCGTTCAAGGACGACATCCCCGGCGTCAACCGCTGCCAGTTCTTCGGGTCGTTCAACACCTCGAAGCTCTCGCTGCAGCTCGACCTGAAGCACCCCGAGGGGAAGGCGGTGGCGCGCCGTCTCCTCGAGTGGGCCGACATCGCGCTCGACTCCTTCACGGCCGGGACGATGGCCGAGATCGGGCTCGGTTACGACGTCGCCCGGGAGCTCAATCCCGGGATCATCATGGCCACGACCTGCCTCCTGGGCCAGACGGGCCCGGCGGCGCGCCTGGCCGGGTACGGCTACCACGCCGCCGCCGTCAGCGGCTTCTTCGAGATCACCGGCTGGGACGACCGGCCCCCGGCCGGGCCCTTCAACGCCTACACCGACACGATCGCCCCCCGCTTCCTGGCCACCACGCTGATGGCCGCGCTCGACCACCGCCGCCGCACCGGCCAGGGCCAGTTCATCGATCAGGCCCAGATGGAATCGGCCCTGCACTTCCTCGCCCCCGAGCTGCTCGACGTCCAGGTGAGCGGGCGCGTCCCACGCCGTGCCGGCAACGAGTCACCCCACGCATCCCCCCATGACGCCTACCCCTGCGCCGGACACGACGAATGGTGCGCCATCGCCATCGAGACCGACGCCCACTGGCAGGCCCTGCGGCGAGCCCTGGGCGACCCGGCCTGGGCCGCCGACCCCGCCCTCGCCACCCTGGAGGGCCGCCGGGCCCGGAGCGCCGACGTCGACGCCGCCCTGGCCGGGTTCACCGCCCGGTACGAGCCGAGGATGCTGATGGAGCTCCTGCAGGGTCACGGCGTGCCGGCCGGGATGGTGCAGCGCTCCAGCGACCACGTGGAGGACCCACAGCTCGCCCACCGCCGCTTCTTCCGACCGCTGGAGCACCCCGAGATGGGTGAGGTTCCCTACGAGGGACACCAGTACACGATCTCGGGCTACGACAACGGTCCGATCCGGCCCGCCCCGTGCCTGGGCGAGCACACCTGGGAGGTCCTCACCGACGTCCTCGGGTTGAGCGAGGAACGGGCCACCGACATCCTGTCGAGCGGCGCCTGCGGCTGACGGGCACGGCCGGGCTCCCGCGCCTGCGGCTGACGGGCACGGCCGGGCTCCCGCGCCCGACCGGCTGACCTGCACGGCCGGGCTCCCGCGCCCGACCGGCAGGCGCATGCCAGGCTGGACCCATGACCACCTCCCTGCCGACGGTCCTGCTCCATGACCATCTCGACGGCGGCCTGCGGCCCTCGACCGTGCTCGACCTGGCCGAGGCCTGCGGGTGGACGCCGCGCCTGCCCACCACCGACCTCGACGAGCTCCAGGCCTGGTTCACGCGTGGGGCCGAGACCCGTGACCTGCTGCAGTACCTGGCCACCTTCGAGCACACCCTGGCCGTGATGCAGACCGAGTCGGCCCTGGCCCGCGTGGCCGAGGAGGCCGTCGTCGATCTCGCCGCCGACGGGGTCGTCTACGCCGAGGTCCGATTCGCTCCCGAGATGCACCAGCAGGGCGGCCTTCCGCTCGAACGGGTCGTGCGGGCCGTCACCGACGGCTACCGCCGCGGCGAACAGGCTGCCCTCGCCGCCGGACGGCCCATCGTCGTCAACGCCATCCTCTGCGCCATGCGCACCGGCTCACACAGCCTGGAGATCGCCCGGCTCGCCGACCACCTGCGCGACCACGACGACAAGGTCGTCGGCTTCGACATCGCCGGAGCCGAGACGGGCTGGCCTCCCTCGCTGCACGCCGAGGCCTTCGCCCACGCCCGGGCCGCCCATCTCAACATCACCGTCCACGCCAGCGAGCCACCCGATCTCGAGCTCATCTCCGACGCCCTGGCCCAGGGTGCGCACCGGATCGGCCACGGCGTACGGCTGCGCGCCGACGTCGAGATCAGCCCCGACGGCGAGATCGTCGCCATGGGCCGCCTCGCCCGCCACATCCTCGACCGGGGGATCCACCTCGAGATGGCACCCACCTGCAACGTGCAGATCGGGGCCGTCCCGTCCGTCGCCGACCACCCGATCGGGCCGTTCCTGCGGGCCGGGTTCCGGGTCAACGTCAACACCGACAACCGGCTCATGTCGCACGTGTCGGTGAGCTCCGAGGTGCAGGCGGTGACCGAGGCGTTCTCGCTCAGCCGTGGCGAGGTGGGCCGCTTCGCCGAACACGCGCTCGACGCCGCCTTCGCGCCCCTCGAGGTGCGCCAACGGATCCTGCGGGAGATCGTGCGCCCCGCCTACGCCGGCTGACGGGGCGGGACCGGTCTCCGGGGCGACCCGTCAGGGCAGGGAGGGCGAGACGCCGGGCCGGTAGTGGATGAACAGGTTCTCGATGAGCTCGGCCATGCCGTCGGTCGATCCGCCCGGGGCGAGCTCGACGAGGATCTGGTTGCCGTGCACGTGGACGGACCGGGCGCCGCCGTGCTCGAACAGGGCGCGGGCGACGCGGTCGGGGCCCCGGTCACCATCGATCTCCTGGCCCGCCGCGTAGCGCTCGTGGGCCATGCCGGTGAGCGCCCGGTTCGTCTCGAACCGCACGACGCCGTGCTGCGCGCTCGGCTTCTCGGTGACGGTGATGAGCATGCCCATGTGCTGGAGTCCCTCCGGGACGGGTCGGTGGCGGCACGCACCCTACCGCCCTCGGTAGCGTGGGCCGAATGACGGCGGAACCCACCTCGGCCGACCGGATTCCGGCCGACCGGATTCCGGCCGACCCCATCCCGGCCGACCCCATCCCGGCCGACCCCATCCCGGCCGACCCCATCCCGGCCCGCCGGACCCCGGGGCGGCGCTCCCCCTGGGCCGAGGTTCCGTTCCGCTCGATCCTGGCGACGGTGGCGATCCTGCTGTCCACCTACGCCGCGCTGCAGGTCATCCAGCGCATCACCCGGATCATCACGTGGGTGCTGATCGCCCTGTTCTTCGCCGTGGTGCTGCGCCCCGTGGTCGACCTGCTCCAGCGCCGGCTGCGCATGCCCAAGGGAGCGGCGACCGCCGTCGTGCTGATCGTCGCCATCAGCCTGCTGTCGCTCATGTCCTACGTGTTCATCCGGCCCGTCGCCGAGCAGGGCACCGAGTTCGTCGACAACTTCCAGACCTACGTCCAGGACGCCCAGGACGGCAAGGGCACGGTCGGCGAGCTCGTCCAGCGCTACGACGTGGAGAACTGGATCGAGCGCAACCAGGAGCGCATCCGGGAGGAGATCACCCAGCTCGGCAACTCCGCCGTCAGCATCGTGCAGAGCGCGTTCAACACCGTCATCGCCGCGCTCACGATCCTCGTGCTCACGATCCTGTTCATCCTCGAGGGCGGCACCTTCTTCCAGGCTGCGCTGCGCTTCTTCCCCGACGAACGCCGGGCCCGGCTCGAACGGGTCGCCGAGCAGTCGGCCAAGGCGGTCACCGGCTACGTCGCCGGCAACCTCATGATCAGCCTGATCGCCGGCCTCTCGACCTGGGTGTTCCTGGTGATCGTGGGCGTTCCCTTCGCCCACGTGCTCGCCCTGTGGGTCGCCTTCGCCGATCTGATCCCGCTCGTGGGGGCGACCCTCGGTGCCATCCCGACCGTCCTCGTGGCCTTCCTCTCGTCCACCCCGGCCGGGATCGCCACGCTCATCTTCTACGTGCTCTACCAGCAGTTCGAGAACCACGTGCTCCAGGTGGCGATCATGTCGCGCACGGTCGCGCTCAAACCCCTCTCGGTGCTGCTGTCGGTGCTCATCGGCGTCGAGCTCTTCGGGCTCCTCGGTGCGCTCCTGGCCATCCCCGCAGCCGGGGTGATCAAGGTCGTCGGCACCGAGCTGCTCGTCAGTCGCCGGCCCGATCTCGTCCCCGTGGCCGAACCCCGGCCGCCCCGTCGCCTGCGTCTGCGCCGCCAGGCCCCCACCGACTGAGTCAAAGCGACCCAACCAAAGCGACCCAACCAAAGCGACCCAACCAAAGCGACCGAACCGATCAGGGGCGGGTCGCGGCCGGGGTCAGGTGGTGGTGCGCTGGGACTGGGCCCGGGCCACGGCCTCCTCGGCCGCACGGTCGATGGCGTCGCGCTGCTCGCCGCGGGCCCTCCGGCCCGGGTTGCGGCCCCGGTTCTGGGTGACCACCCACCAGCACGCCACGGCGAAGGCCACCGACACCGCAGCCAGCAGCGAGTGCACGACCTTGAAGCCGACCGAGTGGTCGTCACCCCAGATGTTGCGGATGCGCGTCCCCCACACGAACACCGTCCAGATGGCGAAGGCGCGGAGGATGTTGGCGTGGCGTCGCGTCATGCGGTCACGCTAGGCCGGGCAGCGTGCCCTGGGCGGCGAAGCCGCCACCGACGAGCGAGCGCGGGATGCCGAACGGCAGGTCGTCCATGAACGCCCACGTGCGCCGGTGGATGGCGCTGGGGCCGACGGCGCGCAGCGCCGCCTTGTGCCGCGGGCACGGGTAGCCCTTGTTGTCGGCGAAGAACCACCAGGGGTGCTCCTCGTCGAGGCGGCGCATCTCCCGGTCGCGTTCGACCTTGGCCAGCACGGAGGCGGCGGCGATCGTCAGGCAGGCGGCGTCGCCCTTGATGAGACGCCGCACGTCGCCCGTGCCGACGAAGTCCCAGTTGCCGTCGACGAGGACCACGTCGGGCTGCACCCCGAGGCCGTCGAGCGCCCGCCGGGCGGCGAGCTTCTGGGCCGCCGACATGCCGATGGCGTCGCACTCCTCGTGGCTCACGAAGCCCACGTGCCAGGCGACGCACCACGACGCCACCCGGGCGTGGAGCCGCTCCCGCTCGGGCTCGGTGAGGAGCTTGGAGTCGCGCACCCCGTTCAGACGGGGACGGCGGGGGATCACCGCCGCGCCGATCGCCAGCGGGCCCGCCCAGGCTCCGCGGCCGACCTCGTCGAGACCGACGACGACCTCGTGGCCTTCGGCCCACAGCTCCTTCTCGAGCGTCATGCTCGGCACGGTGCGCCGGGTGATCCTGCGGTTGCCCGTCGGGCGCAGCAGCGGCGCCGGTGCCGCGCCGGCCCCGTTCCCGGAGCCCGCCCCGGTCCTGGTCGGGCTCACGTGACCGGCTCCTCGTCGAGGGCGGACCGGCCGCCCCAGGTGGCCGGATCGGCGTCGCCGTCCACGTCGGCGGCGGCCACCAGGGCCAACCCGATCACGACGAGGGCGTAGCCGTACACGGCCCCACCGATCCGGTACAGCTCGTAGCCCACCAGCGTCGCCATCAGCGGCAGGAACAGCCCCACCTCCACCGTGCGGCGGTCGCAGCGCGGGCGCCACCACAGGATGTCGACGACCTCCACCACGATCACGAACACACCGACGGCCACCGCTGCGCCCGTCCCCTCGAACCCGTAGGCCGTCACCACGGCCGGCACGCCGGCGAAGACCACCCCCACCACCGGCATCACCGACGCCACGCCGAGGACGAAGGCCAGCACGAAGCGAGCCTGCAGGCCGATCACGCCGAACAGCGCCAGCGCCGCCGACGTCACGACGGTGATCTGGGCGACGACGAGCAGCAACCGGTTGCGGCCGCGCCGGACCCCGACGGCGATGATCCGCCGCCAGCGGTCGCGGCGAACGGGATCGGAGACCTGGGCGAGCACCCCGACCACGTAACGGCGGCCATGGACGAGCAGGAACAGCATGAGGACGCCGGTGACGAGGTAGGTCGGCGCCGTCCGCACCCGGGCGAGGGTGCCCTCGTCGAGGTCTCGTCGGAGCTGTTGCGTGAAGGCCCCGATCGTGTCGGCCAGCTTCAGGTCACGGGCGAACGACGACCGCTCCTCGAGGCGGGCCGCCGCCTGCGGCGCCGTCGCCTGGAGCGCCCGGGCCGACGAGGTGAGCTCCCTCACGATGCGAGCGACCACCAGGACCGCCAACCCGGTGAAGGCCACCACCGACATGACGATGGCGACGGGCCGGGGCAGTCGCCGGGACAGCCAGTGCACCACCGGGTCGAGGAGCAGGGCGACGACCGCGCAGGCGATCGCCCACCCGATGGTGCGGTGGGCGAGCACGAAGCCCCGCTGCAGTGCCAGGCCGGCCACGACGGCGGCGACGATCGCCACCGCCGCCGCCGGCGTCACCCGCAGCACGGTGCCCGGCGGGAGCTGCTCGCCGGCGGGACGCGGGTCCATGGCGCCCACGGTACCCATCCGGCGCCCGCCCGGGCGGCCTGCGCCCATCCGGCGCCCGATCCGGCGCCCGCCCGGGCGCGGCGTGCGCCCACCGGCGCCCAGCCACCCCCAGGACCTAGCCTCGCCCCGTGACGAAGGGGACGCCCGTGCGGTTCGAGCTCCGGTCGACGGTGTGGATCACGGTCGCCGTGCTCGGTGCGGCCGCCGTGCTGGCCGTGCTGCGCAACGCCGGCTCGGCCCTGACCCGCATCGCCATCGGTCTCGTGCTCGCGCTCGCCCTCGACCCCCTCGTCGTCGCCACCGCCCGGCGTCTGCGGACCGGCCGCATCACGGCCGTCGGGGTCGTCGGCGGTGCCTTCGCCGTCGCCGGCGTGCTCGTCGCACTGTTCGTCGGGCCTCCCGCCACCCGTCAGGCGTCGGAGTTCGGCCGCCAGCTGCCGGCCACCATCGCCGAGTTCGAGACGCTCCCGGTCGTCGGTCCGACCCTGCAGCGCAGCGATCTCCAGGGGCGCGTCGACGAGTTCGTCGGGAGCCTCCCCTCCCGCTTCGACGCGCAGACGATCCAGACCACCGCCACCCGGCTGCTGTCCAACGTCGTGTCGTTCCTCGTCGTCATCGGCATCACCATCGGAGCCCTCATCGACGGACCCCGGCTGCTGGCGCTGGCGCGCGCACCGCTGCGACGCCACCCGCACCACCTGGCCCGGCTCGACCGCGCCGGCCAGGTCATGGCCGTCACCCTGGGCCAGTACTTCGGGGGCTCGCTCACCGTCGCCCTCCTGATGGGGCTCGTGGTGCTGGTGATCGGGCTGTCGCTGGCGATCCCCCTGGCCCCGCTGGCCGCCCTGTGGGCCGCGCTCACCAATCTCATCCCCCAGGTCGGCGGGCTCCTCGGGGGCGGACTGCTCGTGATGCTCGCCCTCACCAAGGGGCCGGTCACGGCCATCGTCGCCGGGGTCCTGTTCGTCGTCTACATGAACCTGGAGAACCACGTGATCTCCCCGGCGATCGTGGGGGAATCCGTCGGCCTCACCCCGGCCACGACCATGCTCGCCGCCTTCATCGGCGGAGCCATCGCCGGGCTGCCCGGCACGCTCGTGGCCACCCCGCTCGTCGGCGCCGGCAAGCGGCTGTTCCTCGAGTTCCGCACCGGTCGGCCCACCCCCGAGCGGCACCGCCAGGGCCCGCTCGAACGCGTGCGCTCGCTCGCCTCCCGGTTCCGCCGGCCGACCCGACCCCCGGGCGCGTCCTAGCGCCGCAGCAGGGCGTCGCCCGAGGGTCCCGAGCCCCGGAAGGCCGGATCGAGCGCCGGGCAGGTGAGCACCACCGGACGGGCGCACTCCCACAGCAGCGCCGGGCGGGAGCCGTGCCAGCGCACCGAGAACGACAGCGGGCCCGACGGGGTCGGTACGCCGCGGACGTCGATCGACTGGCCCTCCCAGGCCGCCGTGCACGATGCCAGCAGCGCCAGGGAGCCGTCGGGGCCCCGCCGCACCAGACCGTCGACGAGGCGCAGCACCTCATCGACCAGTCGCAGCGGATCGCTGGGCAGCAGATCGGCCCCCGAGGACGACGCCGGCAGGGGCGGCAGCGGCAGCGACGGGACCGGCCAGGGCGAGCCGTCCCGCTCCCAGACCCGACGGGCGGCGAGGGCCGCCCGCTGCTCCCCGGCGACGTCGAAGAGCGCGGCGCCGAGGGCGAACACGGCCCCCCAGCCGCCCAGCGGCGTCCGACGCGCCCGGCGCTGCAGGTACTCCAACCCGCCGGCCACGACCGGCGCGGCGGCCACCGCGGCAGCCCGGTCGTCGGTCGGGTCACGGGCCAGGAGCACCCGCTCGCACAGCGCCGCCAGCGCCAGGGCGGTCTCCTCGGCGGAGTCGGCATCGCCGATGTCGCCGCGGCCCCGCTGCAGACCGTCGACGGCCCCGACCAGACGCGCCGCCTCGGCGTCGAGTCCCGTCGCGGCCAGCGCCCGGGCGAGCGACATGGCGACGCCGAGACGGGCGGCGACCTCGCGCCGGTCAGCCGTGCCGATCTCGTCGGCGGCCAGCAGCAACGAGGCCACCAGGCCGCGCAGACGCTGGCCCACGGCGGGGTCGGGCACGTCGACCAGCGGCGCCCGGTTCACGTGGACGTTCCATCCCTCGGCGACCGTGGCCGGATCCCGCAGCGCCGAGTGCACCGGGGTGACCGTTGCGGCGGCCCCGTGATCGGCCCCGATCAGCACTGCTGACCGGACCCGGGTGCGATGGGTGACCGGGACGATCACGGCGACGGACGCGGGAACGTGGTCGTCGGACAGGGTCGGTCCCGCCGTCCGCTCCTGCAGGGCGGCCAGCAGGTCGCCGCCTGCGGGGACCGAGGCCACCAGCTGCGGGGGCCGGGCCAGCGTGAGGACCGGGCGGCCCGCCACCCGGACCACCGACCCGTCGATGCGCACGTCGGCGAGGCCCGGCCCACCCAGCACGAACGCGACGGCGAAGGGGTTGGGCGACTCGTTGGCGATGTCGAGCACGGCGAGATCACGCGTGCCCTGGCGCATCGCCGCCACCGTGGCGACCGCATCACCGCCGGGTACCCGCACCGCCGTGCGCAGCACCGGGGCGGAACCCACCAGCGCATGGCGCACCGTGATCTCCTGCGAGGGGACGTGCCAGCGGTCCTCGGCCCCGATCCACCAGGCCAGCTCGAGGCCGCCGGGCAGCCGCAGGACGGACCCGGCGACGGCCGAGGCGCGGTGGGGCGAGCCGAGGGTTCCGAGGATCACGCGACGATGATGCTACGGATCGTCCCGCTCCCCGGATCGGGGCCGCGGGACCGGTCGCCGGACGCGGGTGCATCCCGCCGGCGACGGAAACCGGCGGGATGCGACCCCCATCATGCCCGATCGGGCACCCCCGCGGCGCATCAGCCGCAGGGCCCCGGTGATGGGCCGGGGATCCTCCTTTGACCAGTCCAGGACTGGTCAAGGTGAAGCGAAGAGCTCGGGCGGACCGGCGGGACTGGTCAGCGGATGCCCACCGCCGGACCGGCCCCGGGGCCCACCGGACGGGTCATCGGGGGATGAGCACCGTGTCGATGACGTGGATGATGCCGTTGCCGGCCGGGATGTCGGCGATCACGACCCGGGCCGGGCCGACGAAGAGGCCGGTGCTGCGGAACGACACCGGGAGGGTGCCACCCTGCAGGGTGGGCACGCGGTGGCCGGGCAGACCGCCGATCTGCGTCGAGGCGACCCGGGTGCCGGCGACGTGGAACGTGAGGAGGTTGGTCAGCTGGGCCTTGTTCTCGGGCTTGAGCAGATCGGCCACGAGCTTCTGGGGCAGGACCTCGAACGCCGAGTCGAGCGGGGCGAACACGGTGAAGTTGCCGGGACCGCTGAGGGTGCCGTCCAGGCCGGCGGCCTTGAGGGCGGTGACCAGCGTGGTGAAGCGACCGTCACGGCTGGCGATCTCGACGATGCTGTTGGCGACCGTCGGGGTGGCGGGAGCGGGAGCGGCGGCCGCCGGGGCCGGCGGGAGCAGCACGGCGTCGATCACGTGGATGATGCCGTTCGAGGCGGCGACGTCGGTCGCCACGACGTTGGAGTCGTTGAGCTGGACCTTGGACCCGTCGACCCGCACGCGGACCTCGGCGCCGTTGACCGTCTTGGCCGACGTGAGCTTCAGGACGTCGGCCACCGGGACCCGTCCGGCGACGACGTGGTACGTGAGGATGGCCGTCAGCTGGGCCTTGTTCTCGGGCTTGAGCAGGTTCTCGACCGTGCCCGCGGGCAGCTTGGCGAAGGCGGCGTCGGTCGGGGCGAACACCGTGAAGGGACCGGCACCCTTGAGGGTGTCGACGAGGCCGGCTGCAGTCAGCGCGGCAGCGAGGGTCTTGAAGGAGCCATTGGCGACGGCGACGTCGACGATGGTCCCGGGGGCCGGGGCGGCGACGGGAGCGGGAGCGGGAGCGGCGGGCACCTGGAAGCCCGGGGGGATCAGCACGGAGTCGATCACGTGGATGATGCCGTTGGAGGCGCGGACGTCGGCGACGGTGACGGTGGAGTCCCCGAGGCGGATCGTGCCGCCGACCTTCGACACGGCGACCTTGGCGCCGTTGAGGGTGGCGACGGAGCGCAGACGCGACACCTGCGAGGCCGTGACCCGACCGGAGGCGACGTGGTAGGTGAGCACCTGGGTGAGCGCCGTGCGGTTCTCCGGCCGCAGCAGCGCCTCGACGGTCCCGGCGGGAAGCTTGGCGAAGGCCGCATCGGTCGGGGCGAACACGGTGAACGGACCGCGGCCCTTGAGCGTGTCGACCAGTCCGGCGCTCTGCAGCGCAGCGGCCAACTTGGTGAACGAACCGGCGGCGACGGCGGTGTCGACGATGTCGCGGGTGGCGACACGGGTCGAGATGCTGCTGCTGGCCTGGCCGGCCGGAGCGAGCGCCATCGAGGTGACGGCGAGGGCTGCGACGGCGGAGGCCGCAGCGATTCGGGTACGGATCATGGGGGGGGCTCCTGTGGGGGTTGGTGCCTGGGCGACACCGGATGCAGCCGTCTCCGGTGCCCCACCCGGAACCGGATGAAGATTCTTCGAACGAGCCGGCCCCGCCGGGGAATGGCCGCACGTCACACGAGGTTCGACTCATCCATGGGGGACGACAGCTCCGGAGACATGCACATGAACGCCGTACCGGGGCTGGCCGAGCTGAGGGATGTGGGTGACATCACCCTCGTCGTCGGCGTCGCCCGTGGCCATCAGGCATCCCTGGCCGAGTGCTACCGCCGGCACGGGGGCCCGATGTTCCGGCTCGCCCAGCGCCTGCTCGGCGACGACCGCCTCGCCGAGGAGGTCGTGCAGGAGGTGTTCCTCCACCTCTGGCAGCGCCCCGAGTCCTACGACCCCGACCGCAGCCAGCTCCGCTCGTGGTTGCTCATGAAGGTGCACGGCCGGGCCGTCGACGCGCTGCGCGCCGAGTCGGCCCGCCGGGCCCGCGAGGACCTCGACGCCGGAAGCGCCCGCGCCGTGCCCTACGACCTCGAGCGGGAGGTGTGGGACGCCGAGGTCGCCCAACGGATCCAGCACGCCCTGAACGAGCTCCCCGAAGCCGAGCGCCGGGCCATCACGCTCGCCTACTTCGGTGGGCATAGCTACCGCGAGGTCGCCAGACTGCTGGGTCGACCCGAAGGCACCGTGAAGTCCCACATCCGAACCGGGCTGACGTCGCTCCGGCGTCGGCTCTCCGACATCCCCGATCCGGTCGTCGCCGTGCGACCGGATCCGACCCCTGGAGCCGGGCTCCGATGAACCGAGACAACCGTTCCGCATCCGACGACCGCAGCACGGCGTCGACGCCCGTGTCAGCCTCGTCCCCGTCGACCTCCCCGTCGACCTCGACCGGGCGCTCCACCGGCAGCCTCCGCGTGCATTCCGACGCCGAGCTCGACGAACTGCTCGGCGCCTACGCCCTCAACGCCGTGGACCAGGACGAGGCCGACGAGATCGAGGCCTACCTGCGGCGCTCGCCCCGGGCGTCAGCCGAGGTCTCCGGTCATCTCGAGGTCGCCGCCGCCCTCGGCAGCCTGGCCGCCGAGCAGCAGGGTGCCCCCACCCACGACGCCCCCCAGCGGCTGTGGGACGCCATCGCCGGACAGCTCCCGGACCGGCCGGCACCGGCCCGCGCCGAGCTGCAGTCGATCGGGGCGCTGGCCGGCGTGACCTCGCTGGAGCAGCACCGGGGCTCGCGCCGGAGTGCGGCCGGCACCGCCCGGACCGGACGGATGCGGACCCTCGTGTCGGGCCTGGCCCTGGTGGCGTCGGTGACGGCGATCACCGGTCTGAGCGCGGCCGTCATCCGACAGGGTGACACGATCGACGGACTCGAGCGCCAGGTCGCCGCCGCGCAGGCGGAGGGTCCCGCACCCGACGACGTCGTGGTCGGGAACGGCACGGGATCGATCACCCGGGTCGGCGTGGAGTTCGCCCTCCAGAAGGTGCTGTCGGCACCGGGGACGCGGGTCGTGCAGCTGACCGACCAGGCCGGGACCCGGTTGGCGAGCATCGCTCTCGCCGCCGACGGGACCGGCTACGTGTTCGGATCCACCCTGCCCGCCCTGCCCACCGGCTCGACCTACCAGCTCTGGGGCGTGTCCAACGGCGTCGTGCTGTCGCTCGGCGTGTTCGGCCAGCAGCCCGCCATCGCCCCGTTCGCGGCGTCGGGCTCCTACACCCAGCTCGTCCTGACGGCCGAGCAGGGCCCCGGCGTGGTCGCCAGCGAGGCCAAGGCGGTCGCCGCCGCCCAGCTGGCCTGACGGCCCGGCTCCGGTCGGATCGGGGTCGGGACCGGTCCCGGTAGTGTCCCGGTGGTGAGCCGGGACGTGACCTCGTCGTCGCCCGGCCCGATGCCCCCGCAGGCTCCCCGGGCAGGCGGCACGGCGGTTCCGGGCGGCACGGCGGTTCCGGGCGGCACGGCGGTGCTGATCCCCGTCAAGGCCTTCGGACTGGCCAAGCGGCGCCTCGCCGGGGTGGTCGACACCGAGGCCCGGGCTGCGCTCGCCGAGCACATGGCCACGATCGTCGTGCGGGCGGCCAGTCCGCTGACCGTGGCCGTGGTGTGCGACGACGAACGGGTGGCGGCATGGGCCCGCAGCCTCGGTGCCCTCGTGCTGGAGGAGCCCGGCCGGGGCCTCGACGCCGCCGTCGGGTCGGGGGTCGAGCAGCTCGCCCGTCTGGGCGCCGACCGTGTCGTCGTGGCCCATGCCGACCTGCCCCACGCCGCCGACCTCCATCTCGTCGACCGGGGCGGGATCACCCTCGTGCCCGACCTGCGCCGCGACGGCACCAACATCGCCGTCGTCCCGAGCGACGGCCGTTTCCGGTTCGCCTACGGACCCGGCTCGTTCGCCCGGCACGCCGCCGAAGCGGCGCGGCTCGGCCTGGAACTGCACGTCGTCGACGACGCCCGTCTCGGGCTCGACATCGATCTGCCCGCCGACCTCGCCACGTGGCTCGGCGAGCCGGGCGCCGCCGGGCTGGTGGCCCCCGACCCTGCCTGATCTACCGTCGGAGCCGTGAGCGTTCCCGATTCGTTCCGTCCGCAACAGCCCACCCCGATGTCGGTCGATCTCCCCGTGCCCGGTCGGGCCCTGGCCATCGGGGCCCACCCCGACGACGTCGAGTTCGGATGTGGCGCCACGCTGGCCAAGTGGGCGGCCGCCGGATGCGAGATCTTCCATCTGGTGTGCACCGACGGATCCAAGGGCACCTGGGATCCGGCGGCCGACCCGGCCGATCTGATCGCCACCCGCCAACGCGAGCAGCGCGACGCCGCACGCGTGCTCGGGGCCCGCAGCGACGAGCACGTCATCTTCCTCGGATGGCCCGACGGGGAGCTCGAGAGCGGGGTTCGTCAGCGCTGGGAGGTGGCGTACTGGATCCGCCACGTGCGACCCGACGTCGTGCTCGGCCACGATCCCTGGCGGCCGTACCGGCTCCATCCCGACCACCGCAACGCCGGGTTCCTCGCCTGTGACGCCATCGTCGCCGCCCGGGACCCGAAGTTCTTCCCGGAGCAGCGGATCGATTCGCACCGCCCGACGTCGCTGCTGCTGTGGGAGGCACCGGCACCCAACCATCTCGAGACGGTGGCCGGCCATCTCGACGCGAAGGTCGAGGCGCTCCTCGCGCACCGGAGCCAGTTCGAGTCGACCATGAAGATCGGCGTCGGCGGAGCCGGGCCGTCGTCGGAGGAGGTCGACCGGTTCCGACTCCGGGTGCTGAACCGGGCCCGGGAAGCAGGACGCCTCGCCGACCGTGAGGCCAGCGAGGCGTTCATGCTGATGACCGACCTGTGAGGACGGCGAAACGTTGATCAGCCCGGCACAGGGCCGGGCCGACGATCAAGCCTTCTTGGCCGCAGCCTTCTTGGCGGGAGCCTTGGCCGGAGCGGCCTTCTTGGCCGGAGCGGCCTTCTTGGCAGCGGCCTTCTTGGCCGGAGCGGCCTTCTTGGCAGCGGCCTTCTTGGCCGGAGCGGCCTTCTTGGCCGGAGCGGCCTTCTTCGCAGCAGCCTTCTTGGCCGGAGCGGCCTTCTTCGCAGCAGCCTTCTTGGCCGGAGCGGCCTTCTTGGCCGGAGCGGCCTTCTTCACTGCAGGTGCCATGGTTTGGTCACTTCCCCTTCTTGGCCGGAGCCTTCTTCGTGGCCTTCGCCGGAGCCTTGGCGGCCTTGCCCTTGGAGTTCACGGCGGCCTTGAAGCCGGAACCTGCGGTGAACTTCGGAGCCTTCGAGGCAGCGATCTTGATCGTGGCGCCGGTCTGCGGGTTGCGACCGGTACGCGCCTTGCGCTCAGACACGCTGAACGTCCCGAACCCGGGCACGGTGACCTTCTGGCCACCCTTGACCGTGCTCTGGACGATCTCGACGACGGCGGAGAGCGCTCGCTCCGAGTCCGCCTTGGTCAGCCCTGTGCGCTCGGCGATTGCATCGACGAGTTCTGACTTGTTCACCCATGACCTCCTGGGGCATTCGACGTTGGGCGGCGTTAGAAGAACAGATGCGAACGCAAAAGGCAAGCATTCCCCCGGATTTCCGGCACTGTTCGGCCATTCGGCGCAGACGATCCAGTGTTTCCAGGGGTTTCCGGGCCTCGATGGGCGGTTCTGCGCCGCCCGCATGAAGCACGCGTACTTATGGATTTGCTATGCACACGTACGTAGTTGGGTTGCGCCACGGGTTCGCAAGGCCCGATTGCGGCACGAGCTCGGTACAGTTCGGCCATGCACGACGACCGAGGAGTCAGCTGGTATCCCGTTCCCGACGGCGAGGACCTGCCGGAGGATCTCGCCAAGCTCTTCGCCAAGGCGGAGCAGAACCTCGGCTTCGTTCCCAACGTCTTCCGGGCCTTCGCCTACCGGCCCGACCACATGCGGGCGTGGTTCAGCCACTTCCGCCAGCTCCACGTGCCATCGGAGAACCTCGGTGCGGCCGACCGCGAGATGATCGCCGTCGTCGTGTCCATGACCAACGGATGCCTCTACTGCCTCGTCGCCCATGGGGCGGCACTGCGTGAGGCGCTCGGGGATCCGGTGCTCGCCGACCGCATCACCCTTGACTGGCGGCGCGCCGGGCTCGATGAGCGTCGCTCGGCGATCTGCGCCTATGCCGAGCTCATCACCCGTGCCCCGCACGAGACCTCCGAGGCCGACATCGAGCGCCTCATGGCCCTCGGGCTGACTCGGGAGGAGGTCTGGGACGTCGCCGAGATCGCCGCCATGTACAACTTCACCAACCGGCTGGCGATGGCGACCGGGCAGATGCCGAACCCCGAGTACCACGGGCAGCACCGCTGAGCCGTCGGCGGGACCGTCACAGCAGCGACGAGGTCACCTCGACCATCGCCCGGTCGATGACGGTCCGTGCCGTCGACACCGACCGCAACCCCGAGCCGAGCACGGCGAAGGTCACGGTGCGTCCGCCGGCGGTGGTGGCGTATCCGGCCAGGGTCACGACGTTGTTGATGTAGCCCGTCTTGGCCCGCAGGTTCCCGGCCGCCGAGGTGTTGCACATGCGGCCCTTGAGCGTCCCGTCCACGCACGCCGTCGGCAGCGCCGTCCGGAACGCGTCGGCCGCCTTCGACCCTGCCATGACCGTGAGCCACGACACGAGCAGGTCGGCACTGACCCGGTTGGCCGACGACAGGCCCGAGCCGTCGTGCAGCACCGGCCGGGCCAGCCCGAATCGATCGAGCGTGCGCTCGACGCCGTCGATGCCGTTGCGCAGCGAGCCCACTCCCGACAGCGCACCGATCTCGCGCAGGACGACCTCGGCATCGGTGTTGTCGGACTTCTTCAGCATGTGAACGACGATGTCCGCCAGCGGCTGGGAGGAACGCACCGCCACCACCCGGCTCTCACCGTTCGGGGCCGACCGCACCAGCGCGCCGCCCACGGTCACCCCTCTGGCCGACAACGCGGTCCGCAGCCGTTGGAGGTTCGCCACGGACGGATCGGCCTCGTTGCGGCGGTTGCCGTCGACGAGGAACGCCGACACCCGGCCGACCTCGCCCGGCAGGAACGACGGCTTCCATCCGACGGCCGGGGACATCTGGTCGTAGCGGGCGTCGTCCACGGCCAGACGCCCGTTCACCGTCCGGACGCCGGCGGCCGCCACCTGGGCGGCGAGGCCGGCCAGATCGGCGGTCGTGAGCGTCGGGTCACCCCCGCCCACGAGGACGAGGTCACCGAGCAGCACCCCGTTGGAACCGAGTGCGCCCGTTGCCCGGACGGCGGTGACGAAGCGGTGCTCGGCGCCGAGCGTGAGCAGTGCCGTCCCCGCGGTGAGGACCTTGAGCGTGGAGGCCGGCGGCCGCGCCGTGGTGCTGTCGATGTCGACCACCCGCCCGATGCCGTCGATCGTGACGAGGGCACTGACGCTGCCCGGGGCGGTGGCGAGGATGGCGCGGACGCGCTCGCTCAGCTCGGCGGCGGTGCGCGCCGGCCCCGGCCGGGGGGACCCGGGCGGGCCCGGGGCTGCGGTCGTCGACGCCCCGCCGGGCACCGGTCCGGGGTTCACGGGGGCGCCGTCCGGGCTCCCGGCCACAGGAGGCACCGTGCCCGGCACAGGGGGCACGGTGCCCGGCACAGGAGGCACGGTGCCCGGCACGGTGCCGACCGGGACGCCCACGGGCACGGGGGGCAGCGTCGGGGGGACGGCCGGGGTGACCGGGGGGACCGGCGAGGAGGCACCGGCGTCACCGGCCGCGGAACCGTCGACCACCGTCACCGGAGGCCCGACGGTGACCGGCCCCTGGGCGTTCGCCGCCGACGGCCCGACCGGGCCGACCATCCCGACCGGGCCGAGCGCGCCCGCTACGACGACGGCCGCCGCTGCCGCGACCGCCACGGGAACCCGACGCCACCGGGGCGGCACCGGCCCTCCGCTCACGCCCCACCTTCGGCGGCGAGGGTCTCGAGCCGGGCCCGCACGGCGTCGAGACGGGCCGAAGCGGCTCGGTGCAGCTGGCGGGCCCGCACGTACAGCTCCGTGACGGCCTCCACGCCGAGCTCGCCGCGGTCCATCGTGCGGGCCACCTCCTCGAGCTCCTCCACGAGGCTCTCGAAGGACCGCCCGTCCAGCCCGTCCAGCCCGTCCAGCCCGTCCGGTCCGGCGCCCGGGCGCGCGCCGACTGCGTCCTTCGATCCGGAGGGGACTTCGGGGGGAGGTGTGTTCGTCATCGGCTGACCCTCACGGGATCACGTGTGTGCCGGAGGCTCGGGGTGCGCCGCCCGCACGACGACCTCGACGCTACCGGCATGGACCTGCACGACCATGCCATCACCGACGGCCAGCGTCGAGGGATCGCGGATCACCCGTCCCCGGGCGTCGCGCGCCACGGCGTAGCCGCGGGCCAGGACCCGCTGCGGCGACAGCGCCTCGACGCGGTCCGACAACCCCTGCAGCACCAGCGCTGACGCTGCCACACGCCGCTCGACCAGACCGTCGCGGACGGACGCGTCGAGCCGCCGCCGGGACTGCTCCACCCGCCGCTCCACGGCCGGGCCCAGGTCCAGCGCGGCCAGCCGCCGCCGGGCGTCGGCCAGCAGCGCGTCGGGACCGCGCAGCCAGGCCGAGGCCGTGGCCGCCAGGCGCCGGTCGGCCCGCTCGAGGCGGCGCTCGGCCGCCCGCTCACCCGCCTCCAGGGCCGCCCCCATCCGCGCCCGGAGCTGGGCCAGCTCGGGCACGACCAGGGCGGCCGCCATCGATGGCGTACCCGCCCGCACGTCGGCCACCTCGTCGCACAGGGGCCGATCGTTCTGGTGCCCGATGGCCGAGACGACGGGCACCGGACAGGCGGCCACGGCCCGGCACAGCAGCTCGTCGCTGAAGGGCAGCAGGTGCGTCGCGTCCCCGCCGCCACGGGCGATGACGACCACGTCGGCCCCGAGCAGGCGCCAGGCGCGCTCAACCCCGGCGACGATGCCGTCCGCCATCGACATGGTCACCTCGACGAAGCGGACGGGGAACCCCGGGAACCGCTGCTCGGCCACCGACGCGATGTCGTGCTTGACGGCGGCATCGGCCCCGCACACCACGACCAGCGACATCGGCAGCAGCGGCAGGCGACGACGCTCCCGGTCGAGCAGACCATCAGCGCGCAGACGTTCGCGGGACTCGGCGATCATGGCCGCGACGGCCCCGTCGCCGACCGGGACGACCTCGTCGGCATCGATGCGGAGCGAGCCCCGCTGGGGGTTCATGACGACGGCTCCGGTGACCGCCACCCGTTCTCCGTCGACGACACGCACCCGCCGCGCCCTCGGGGTGACGGTCACGTCCATCTGGACGGCACGGTCGCGCAGCACGAAGAACCAGCGGCCGTCGGGCCGGCGGCGGGGGTTGTGCACCTCGCCCTCCACGACGATGCGACCGAGGTCGGTGATCCGCCGGTTCAGCTCGCTGACGAGCCGCACCAGGCCGTAGCGGCGCGGGGCCACCTGCTCCGGGGCGAAGGGCAGGGGCGCGGCGGTGCCCACCGGGCCCGGGACGCGCCGGGGATCGGGCCGAGACGGAGGAGGGGGCATGGACGGGTGAACGGGGACGACCGGGGAACCGGGGCGGACCCGGTACGCGGAGGACGTCCCTATCATCGTGGGAGCCGGAACCCCTGAGGAGCACCCCGACATGACCGACCTGCTCGCCCCGAGTACCGCGACCGCCGCCGCCGCGGCCCGTGTCGTGACGGTGACCGACACCGCCCGCCAGACCGTGCTCGCCGCCCGCGCCGACGAGCGCGACGCCGAGTCCCTGGCGCTGTGGATGGAGGCGACGGCAGGCGCCGATGGCCGCTACCGCTACGACATGTGGTTCCAGCCGCGGGCCGAGGCGACGGCCGGTGACGAGGTGCTCGACGCCGGCGAGGGGCTGTCCATCGTGGTGCTGGCCGCTTCGGTGCCCCGGTTGAAGGGCGCCACGCTCGACGTCGCCAACGACGGTTCGGGCCTCGTCCTGCTGAACCCCAACGAGCCGGCCGGCCCGGCCCCCGCCCGGGCCCTGCCCCCGGTGTCGGGCCTCGAGTCGGTCCTCGCCCAGCGCGTGCACGCCGTGCTCGTCGAGCAGGTCAACCCCCAGATCGCCTCGCACGGCGGCTTCGCCGAGCTCGTCGCCGTGGAGACCGACACCATCTGGCTGCGCATGGGCGGCGGCTGCCAGGGGTGCGCCATGTCCAAGGCCACGCTGCGTCAGGGCATCGAGGTGGCCATCAAGGACGCCGTGCCCGAGGTCGTGAACGTGATCGACGTGACCGACCACCAGTCCGGGGACAACCCGTACTACTGATCGCCGCGGCGGCTCCGCCCGACGGGCCGGGCTGACCGGCACGGCTGACCGGTGACGTGGCGGTTGCGCCCGATCTCCGCTACAACCGGGGGCATGACCCTGCCTCTGACCCCCGACGAACTCCTCTCCACGACTCGCGCCGTGCGCAAGCGCCTCGACTTCGACCGGCCCGTGCCGCGGGAGCTCGTCATGGAGTGCGTCGATCTGGCGTTCCAGGCCCCGACCGGCTCCAACCGTCAGGGCTGGCACTTCATGGTCATCGGCGACCCGGCCAAGAAGCAGGCCATCGCCGATCTCTACGGGCGCTTCTTCGATCCCTACGTGAACACCCCCGGGCCCCAGTACGCCCAGGGCGACACCCGGGCCGACCGTTCCGGCGCCGTGCGGACCTCGGCGACCTACCTGCGGGAGAACTTCCACCGGGCGCCGTGGCTCGTGATCCCCGTGTCCGAGGGCCGGCTGCCCGAGAACAGCCCGACCTTCATGCAGGCCAGCTGGTGGGGTTCGCTGCTGCCGGCCTTCTGGAGCTTCATGCTGGCGGCCCGGGCCCGGGGCCTGGGCACGGCGTGGACGACGCTGCACCTGCCCGCCGAGCGGGAAGCGGCCGAGATCCTGGGCATCCCCTACGAGCGCTACACGCAGGGTGGCCTGACCCCGCTGGCCTACACGCTGGGCACGGACTTCAAGCCCGGCCCGCGCCTCGACTCCTCGGCGCTGGTGCACTGGGACACCTGGTGACCCTCGGGGCCCGGCCGGTCCGTCCGGTCGGGCCCACCGGCCCGACTCCCGCTCAGTAGGAGTGGCGGGGGACGTAGCCGCCGCGGCCCATCGAGGCCGACAGCTCCTCGTCCATCTCCTCGACGCCGCCGCGCACCTCGGTCACCCACGGCAGGCGGTCCTTCAGGATGCGGGTCACCCCGGCCTGCAGCGTGGTCGAGGACACGGCGCACGACGAGCACGAGCCCTGGAGCATCACCTCGACGACGCCGCCCTCCACGTCGGCCGACACCAGGGCGAGGTCACCGCCGTCCTGCTGCACGACCGGGCGCATGAGCTCGATGACGGCGAGCAGGGCGTCGAGCCGCTCCCGGCGGTCGTCCGCGCTCAGCTCGGCCGGGGGGACGGCGGGATCGGCGGCACGGGGCTCGGACTGCTCGCTCACGTGGGACATGTTGCCATCTCCCGGCCGGGTTTTTCACCACGGCGGTAGGGGAAAGTCGGCGGGCCCCACGCAGGTCGGCCGCCCGGGCCGGGGCCCGGTTCCTACGATGGGGCGGTGCCGACCGACGAGCGACCCCGTCTGTCGGCCGGGCGACTCGACGTCGTGCTCGCCTGTCCCCGGCGGCTGGCCGCCACCCTGCGGGGCGAGGGCGCCCGCATGGCCACCTCCGACGCCCCGTTCCGGCTGTCCAACGCCGTCAACGACGCCCTGAGGGCGGCCTGGATGGATCCGGCGAACCGTCCGCTCCAGGTCGACCCGACCCCACCACGGTCGCTGTCGCTGGAGGAGGCCCACCGCTTCCGGACGGCGGTCGAGGAGTACACCGAGACCGTCGGCGACCGCGACCTGCACCCCGACCCCCGCTCCGGGGAGATCCTCACCGCCCCTGTCGTCGACGGCACCGCCGTGGTCAGCGGCCGCCCGGACCTGCTCCTGCGCGGCGGCGACGGGAACCTCGAGATCCACCGGGTGCTGCCCGGCCCGCCGCCCACCCGGCCTCCGACCTCCCCGGCGACGGCCGACGTCGCCCTCGGCGCCCTCGTCCGCCGGGGCCCCGACGCCAACGCCACCGTCACCGTCGTGCGCCTGTGGAGCGAGCCGCCCTCGCTGCTCGTGGAACACGTCGTCCCACCCGGGGCCGTCGACGCCCTCCGGCGCCGGATCACCGAGACCGTCGACGCCGCGCTGGCCGCTCCCGGCACCCCCGATGCCGTTCCCGGGTGGTGCTGCCGGGACTGCCCGGTCCTGCGCCACTGCGACGCCGTTCCCAGCCCGCCGGTCGAGCTGGTCCTCGGCGGCCCGGCCGCCCTGCGCCCATGACACCCGACGCCCCCCGATCGGCACCCGGCCCGGCGGCACCCGGCCCGGCGGCACCCGGCCCGGCGGCACCCGGCCCGGCGGCACGACGAGCAGGTCGAGCAGGTCGAGCAGGACGCTCCACCGACCGCGACCCGGTCCTGGGCGACGCCGTCCACGCCGGACCGGGCATCCTCGCCGTCAGCCCGTGGCGCCTGCGCGAGGAGGCCGCCTGTCCCCGGCGGGCGTTCTACGCACACGTGCTCCAGCTGCGCTCCGCTCCCCCCGAGGCCGGGTCCGACGGCGCCGAACGGGCCGACCTGGCCGACGCCTCCCTCATCGGCCGCGAGTCCCACGCCGAGCTGCACGCCCGTCACGCCGACCCGGACCGCCACGACGCACCCGGCTCGGTGCGCCCCGACGCCGTCGCCGATCCGGCCGTCCGGCGGGCCGTCGACCGGGCGGTGCGCGCCCACGTCGGGCTGTGCCCGGGCAGCTCGGGGTCCG
>JBIKWW010000168.1:0-7346 GCA_044356125.1 Acidimicrobiia bacterium | reverse complement strand
TTCAGACAGTCACATCATCCCAGCCCAGGAGGGCTTTTCCGCGGACGCGCACACCCCGACACCAGCAACCCTGCGAACAATCAGGGCTAGCCAGTCCGGCCGCACCGCGCCTCGTTCGCGAGGACGGGTCGTACCGTGCCTTGGAGGCCGGCGAGACTGCGGCGACGCCAACCCGGTCCAGTGCTCGAGCGCCGCGCGCTCCGCATCACCCGGGAGTCGGAGCGCGGCGTGGATGGCCACCGGGATGGCAGCGTTCATCCACCGGGCAGCCATCACTCGTCTCGGACAGAGAGTCTCCGTGCCAGCAGCTCCGTACGTCGTCGGTAGGCCGAGCAGGACTTGAACCTGCGGTCGACCGATGATGAGTCGGCTGGTCCAACCAACTGAGCTGTGGGCCCGGAACCCGTGTTCTCGGGCGTTGCCGTCGCCGTAGCCGCCGTCTGAACCAGCGGTGACGTCCCCGTCCGACCGGGTCGAAGATCGACGCGGCCAGCCTCCGTCGGCTAGAAGGGATGCCATGCCTTCGATGCGGCGAATCGCCTCCGTACCCGTGCTGGCCCTGTGCTCGATCCTGCTCGTCGCCTGCGGGAACGACGACCCGAAGTCGCCGACGCAGGCGGCGCCCGTTTCGACGGTTGCCGATGGCGGTTCCACCACCGTCGCCGCCGCGGCCGGGGCCGTTTCCTCCATCGAGGGGGTGAAGTCGGCGACCGTGCAGATCCTCGTGCAGGGGGAGATCCGTGACCCGGCCGAGGGGCAGGCCGGCTTCGCCTCGACCGGGTCGGGGTTCTTCATCGACGCCGACGGGACGATCGTCACCAACAACCACGTGGTCACCGGAGCCGGTTCGGTGACGGTGCGCATCGGGGGAGACCGCACCCAGGAGTTCCCGGCCAAGGTGCTCGGTGTGTCCGAGTGCAGCGATCTCGCCGTCATCAAGATGGTCGATCCGGGCCCGTACCCGTTCCTCACGTGGTCGGCCAAGCAGGTCGTGCCACCGCTGGAGATCTACGCCACCGGCTTCCCCCTGGGCGATCCGGAGTACACCGTGACCCGCGGCGTCGTTTCGAAGGCGAAGGCTGCCGGTGACACCAACTGGGCCTCGGTGCGCCACGTGATCGAGCACGATGCCAACATCCAGCCGGGCAACTCGGGCGGTCCGCTGGTCGACGGCGAAGGCCGCCTGGTGGGCGTCAACTACGCCGGTGGCGACACCCGGAACACGGGCACGGCCCAGTTCTTCGCCATCGCCGGTGACCTGGCCAAGCCAACCATCGACCAGCTCAAGTCGGGCGACGTCGACTCCATCGGGGTCAACGGAGTGGCCTTCATCGACCGGGAGGCCAGCCTCTCTGGCATCTGGGTCCGTGGCGTCGCTCCCGGTGGCCCGGCCTCCAATGCCGGAGTCAAGCCGGGCGACGTGATGGTCACCCTGAACGGCGTCGATCTCGGTGGAGGCACCTATGCGCAGTACTGCAAGGTGCTCCGGTCGGCCCGGGCCAACACCCCCATTTCGGTGCGCATCGTCCGGTTCGATTCCAAGGAGGTCCTCGAGGGCGAGCTGAACGGCAAGGAGCTCAAGCCCGTGTTCTCCTTCGCCCAGGAGCTCAGCAGCGACGTGCCGACCGGAGAGCCGGGATCCAGCCAGACCTCCACGCAGTACCGGCGGATCACCGACGAGACGGGGCGCCTGACCGTCGAGATCCCGACGAACTGGACCGACGTCAATCTCAAGCAGCAGGACTTCCTCGGGCTGGGCACCCCGCAGCCCACCCTGACGGCGGCCCCCAGCTACCCCGCCTTCGATGCCGGTGAGGGACCGGGCATGGGCATGATCCTCATGGAGGGTGCCGGTATCGGTGCCCTCGACAAGGATCAGCTGCTCGATGCGGTCGAAGGCGGTCTCGACTGCCAGGGCGCTCAGCGTGCCGACTTCGCCGACGACCGCTTCAGCGGGCGCTACCTGACGGCCAAGTGCGAGAAGACGCTCGCCGTGGTGGCCATCGTGTCCCGACCCGGCGATCAGAACAAGGCGTTGCTGGTGATCGCCCAAGCGGCCAGTGAGGCCGATCTGGAGGCGATCGACCGCGTCCTCAGCACCTTCGACGCGCGGTAGGCCGAGCCGTGGCCACGCTGACGCTGGAGCCGACGTCGGGCGCCGTCGGGGTCGAGATCCATGGGATCGATCTCGGCGCCACGCTCGACGACGCGACGGTCGCCGCCATCGGTTCGGCGCTGGCCGACCACGGTGTGGTGTTCTTCCGCGACCAGCACATCTCACCCGAGCAGCACCTGGCGTTCGCCAGCCGGTTCGGGCCGATCAACGTGAACCGCTTCTTCCGGTCCGTGCCGGGCCATCCCGAGATCGCCGAGGTCCGCAAGGAGCCCGACCAGACGGTGAACATCGGCGGGGGTTGGCACACCGACCACAGCTACGACCAGATCCCCGCCCTCGGCTCGGTTCTGCTCGCCCGTGAGCTGCCGCCGACCGGGGGCGACACCCTGTTCGCCTCGATGTCGCTCGCCTTCGAGGCGCTGTCGTCGGGGCTGCGTGACACGTTGCGGTCCCTTCGGGCGGTGCACTCCAGCCGACACGTGTTCGGGGCCCGGTCCAACTACCAGGCCGAGACCGGGGACCGGCTCGGCAACCCGGAGCTGGCGACCCAGGACGCCGTGCACCCGGTCGTGGTGCGCCACCCCGGGACCGGGCGCGAGATCCTCTACGTGAACCCCGCCTTCACGACCCACATCGAGGGGTGGACGGTGGCCGAGAGCCAGCCGCTGCTGGGCATGCTGTATGCGCACGCCCAGCGGCCGGAGTTCCAGACCCGCTTCACGTGGGCGGAGGGATCCGTGGCCTTCTGGGACAATCGGTCCACCTGGCACTACGCCCTCAACGACTACCAGGGCCAGCGGCGCCTGATGCACCGCATCACCGTCGAGGGCGTGGCCCTGTCCTGACGGCCCGCTGGGTCTGCGCCCCAGAGCCGGGCCTGCAGGGTCAGTGAGCCGGCTGCGCCGTCACCGACCCGCGCACGTGGACCTCGCAGGTGACGGAGTTGCCGATGAAGCATCCCGCCGACGCGTCCGCATGGAGGTTCTGGGCGGCCACCGGGTCACCGGCCGAGATGGTGACGACCGGATCGAGCTCGACGACCGTGATGCGCCCGGTCCCGCCGGCGATGCTGAGCGTGCCGAAAGCCTCGTCCCGGTAGGACTCGACGACGATGCCTGCCCGGGCGCACAGGAACAGGTACGTCAGCATGTGGCACTGGCTCACGGCGGCCACGAACAGGTCCTCGGGTGCCCATCCGAGGCCGTCGCCTCCGAACTCGGCGGGGGCCGAACCGGGGATGGTCGGACGGCCGGGGGCGGCGATCTCGTTGTCACGGGCGAAGGTGCGCGATGCGGTGCCGGCCCCGTCGTTGCCCGTCCACTCGACCCGGGCGTGGTAATTGTGCTCGGCCATGTCTCATGGTACCCAATGGGGTATCTGGGGCGGGGCGCCGACGCTCCTGTCGGGGCGTCGGCCCCACGATCGACACCGTTCGGGCACGTGCCCTGCTGCGGCCCGCGAAGTCTGTGCGCCCGCTCAGGGTCACGGTGCGGTGAGGACGGCGATGCGTCCTTGGATGAACTCGACGATCTCGCCGTCACTCATGGCGGCCCCGCGTCGGACCGCAGCAGCGAACTCGGCCGAACCGAGGCGATCGCGCAGGGTCCCGACGGATCTGGTGATCTGCTCGGCGTCGTCGGCCACGAAGGGCAGGGCGTGGACGGCACCGACGGCTGTCAGGGCGCCGTGAAGCGTCGTTGCCGAGCGATCGTCCTGCAACTGGCACAAGATGCCGAACACGTGCCGGAGTGACAGCCATTGGTTCGCCCAGTCACCACCGCGGAACCACAGGTCGATCACGTCGGCGAACCCGGCGAGCGCTGCAAGGGGTGCTCCCCGGCGGGCCTCCAGCCAGAGCACCTCGGTGAGCGCGAACGCCTGCACCCAGCGGTTGCCGGCATCGGCAGCCAGTGCAGCCGCTTGCGCCAACAACGTCGCTGCGGCAGTCTCGTCGCTCCACTCGAATGCGAGCCCCAGTGCGTAAGACGCCTGCGCCAGCGCCGTCGGCGACCCCGAGCGCCGAGCCACCACCAGACCCTCGGTTGCCAGTTCGGCGCCCCGCTGCGGGTCCCCGACGCTGGTGTAGGCGACCGACCGCATGTACAACGCATGCGCGAGGCGCGACGTCGAACCGTCTCGGGCGTCGTCGAGCAAGCGGTCGATCCAACGTTGCGCCACCTCGGCATCACTCTTGAAGAACCAGGAGTTGCCATGAGCTCGCTCGGCGAGTCCCGACGAGCCGGTGTCGTGCCGTACCGAGGCGGCGAGCGCCAGATCGGCGTACTTGATCGAGTCGTCGAGATCTCCGCGGACGAAGCGACCGTACGCAGCCATACCCAGGACCGTCGGTGAAAGAGCTGCCGACTCGAACTCAGCCATGGCGATGACGTCGTCGGCCCAGCCGATCACCTCGGCGCGCATCGAACGGATCGAGTACTCGTGCAGTGCCGAGATGAGGCGGCACCCGCTGTCGACGTCACCGTGCTCGAGCATCCACGAGAACGCGGTGCGCAAGTTGTCGAAGTCACGGTCAAGCCGCGCGGATGCCGCTGCCTCATCAGGCCCGGTGAGCCCGACGCCGGCAAGTTCGGCGAAGTCGAGGAACCAGCAGGCGTGGCGCCCGCTCACCGCGAGGTGGTCGCCAGCATGTGCTCGGCCGTACTGGCGCAGTGGCTCGAGCACGCGGTAGCGGCCGCCGTTGCTGTCGGTCACCTGCACCATCGACTTGTCGACCAGGGCCGCGAGCACCCGCGCCACCGAAGCGCTGTCCAACGACCCATCCCCCGAGCTGTCGTCGGCGCAGATCGCCTCCACGGCATCCAGGCCGAAACCGCCGGCGAACACCGCCATGCGACTGAAGAGCTTCTGCTCGTCGACCGTGAGCAGGTTGAACGACCAGCCGACGAGATCGCTCAAGGTGGAGTGACGCTCGGTCGGCGCGAACTGGGCGTGGTCGAGCAGATCGAATCGCCGTTCCAGACGTTCGGCGAGCGCAGCCGGGCTGAGGGCCCGCAATCGAGCCGCCGCGAGCTCGATCGCAAGCGGCAGTCCGTCGACCCGACGGACGATCGCGGCGACCGAATCGACGTTATCGGGGCCGAGCACGAATCCCGGACTCGACGCTCTGGCCCGGTCGACGAACATACGGACCGCCGGCGCCGCTGCAAGGTCGCCGAACCCTGTCGACGCCGATGCAACCGCCAGTGGCTGCACTCGCAACACGTGCTCGACAATCAGGCCGAGCACCTCCCGACTCGTCGTGAGGACCGTGAGATCGGCACAGGCAGCAAGCAACCGGTCGATGAGCCGCGCCACCGACGCGCGCAGGTGCTCGCAGTTGTCGAGCACCAGCAACGCTCGACGGCCACGGAAGAACTCGATCAGTGTGTCCTCCGTCGACAGGTGCTGTCGCTGCTGCACATCGATGGCCGTGGCCACCGTGGCAACGGTCGAGTTGTGGTCGTGCACTGGCGCTAGCTCGACGATGTGGACTTGGCCACCGCGCGCGTCCCACACGTCGCCGGCGACGCGCAAGGCAAGCCGGGTCTTCCCCACACCGCCAGGCCCGACGAGCGTGACCAACCGATGGTCGCTCAGGGCTGCCACGATGCGCGCCACGTCAGCGGCACGCCCGACCAACGGCGTCATCTCGGTGGGAGGCGGCCGGAGCTGGCGGACCGGCATCGGCGCCGACGAGCCCAGCAGCGTGGGATCGCTTTCGAGGATGCGAACCTCGAGTGCACGGATCGCGGCCGGCGGATCGAGGCCCAGTTCGTCGCGGAGGATCGATCGGAACGCGTTGACACGGCGCAACGCATCAGCCGACCGACCGGTGCGGTGCAACGCGGTGGCGAGCAGGATCCAAGGACGTTCGCGCAGCGGATGTTCGGACACCATCGCTTCCAACTGAGCCACGACCACATGCTCCTCACCGGACTCCAACCGCAGCGTGAGCCACTCCTCCAGCGACGCCAGCCTCAACTCGACGAGACGAGTGACCTCCGGCCGCGCCCAATCCCGTCCCGCGAACTCGGCGTACGGGTCGCCGCCCCATTGGCCGAAGGCCCCCCCCGAAACGTCTGCAAGCTGCCGCCGCGTCCGGCTCGACACGGGCCAAGGAGCACATCGTCTCGAAACGCCAGGCATCGACGGAGGTCTCGTCGGCGTCCAACGCGTAGCCATGCGGACGGGCAACGATCCGCTCCTCAGGCTGCAGCAGCCGACGCAGCCTGGACACGTTGCCCTGCAGCACCGCGCCAGGGTCGGACGGCTGCTGTTGTTCCCAGAGCGCCTCGCACAGACGGTCGACGCTGACGGCTTCGCGGTGCGCGGCAACCAACAGGGCGAGCAACTGCCGCGGCTTGGGGCCGCTGATCGCCTGGGGAACGCCGCCGCGGCGCACCTCGACGCCGCCGAGCACGCGAATGTCCAACTCCTTCCCCATGCGGCGAGTCTGCCAGCACCGCTTGCAAGCCGCTTGCAGAACGAGCGTGCGGAACGCCTGCCGGCTGCAGGTCCGCTGCACGCGCCCGTCCCCACCATGAAGTCATCACCGGCCGACCGGCCGGAACGACGAAAGAGCACAGACATGAGCAACGGGACCGAAACAGCAAGGGCCATCAACCCCAACCAGGCGCTGTGGGAACAGGGGGACTTCACCCGTATCGCGGACACCATGCGTGCCAGCGGCGAGTCGTTCATCGGACGCCTCGGCGTACAGCCCCACCATCAGGTGCTCGACCTGGGCTGTGGCGACGGCACCACCGCCATCCCGGCAGCTCAACGCGGCGCCACGGTGCGTGGCATCGACATCGCCCGCAACCTGGTGGCGGCCGGCACCGCTCGAGCGACGGCACAGGGCCTCTCCACGTGCACGTTCGAGGAGGGCGACGCATCGAACCTCGGGTCCGTCAGCGACGAGACCGTCGATCTCCTGGTCAGCATCTTCGGCGCGATGTTCGCACCACGACCCCACGACACCGCTGCGGAGATGGTGCGCGTCGTGAAGCCTGGCGGTCGGATCGTGATGGGCAACTGGATTCCCGGTGATCCGACCCTGGTGGCCCAGATCCTGCGCATCAGCGGCTCCTACTCGCCAGCGCCCCCCCCGAAGGCTTCGTCAGCCCCGTCACCTGGGGATTGGAGGACCACGTGGTCGATCGCTTCACGGCAGCCGGGATCAGTGCCGACCGCATCCGCTGCGAGCGCGACACGTGGACGTTCGACTTCG
>JBIKWW010000167.1:0-7430 GCA_044356125.1 Acidimicrobiia bacterium | reverse complement strand
CTGGCGACGGGCGTCGAGTCGGGGCCGGACCAGATCGATCCAGCGCTGGGCCAGCGCGTAGGGATCGATCTCGTCACCGGGTTCGCCGCCGTCACCCGCAGGATCACGGGCGGTCAGCGCCGCCAGCGTGCGCCACATCGCCGCTGTCGGCTCGTCACCGGCGCGACCGGCCGAGATCGCCCACGCCCCGGCCACCTCGTGGAGCTGCTCGAGCGCGCGTTGCAGACGCCGGGGCATGAGGTGCCGCTCGGCCGTCCGCGCCTGGTCCATGAACCGTGCGATCCAGGCCACAGCCGTGTCGTCCACCGACCGGCCCGGTGGGTCGTCGGCCAGCAGGTCCCGCAGCCGGTGGCAGACCCCGGCCAGGTCGGTGATCGGCGATCGGCCCAGACCGTCGCACAGGATCCAGCGCGGCGCCCCCCGGCCCGTGGAGGTGACAGCCATGAACATCCACGGCCGGGCCGACAGGACCGGCGCCACATGAGCCAGCGCACGGTGGTCACTGCGACGGTGCCGCTCGTAGTCATCGGCGCCGAGCAACCCGGCCGGAGGGCCGATGAGCTCGCGCACCGGCGACAGGGCGTCACGCAACCCGTCCCAGTCCGACAGCTCGGCCTGGTCGACCGCCGCGATCACCGACCGGATCGACGCCGACGTCCGCCCGGCGAGCGCGGGCACCGGAAGGTTGGCCCCGAGGAGGGCGTCACTGGCCGCCGTGCGGGCGGCGAGCAGGTCGTTGGCGGCGGTGGTGAACGCCGGCCCGTCGTCGGGCCACCACGCCTCGATCCGATCGTGCGGTGAGTCCATGCGGTCGACACGGCCCACCCGCTGCTCGGCCACGCGCAACGTGGTCGGCAGATCGAGGTGCACGATGGCCGACGCCCCCTGCAGGTTGATCCCCTCGTTCATGGCATCGGAGCACAGTCCGATGGCCGAGCGCGTCGACGCCCGGCCGAACGTGAGCGTGAAGCGACGCTTGACCGCCTCGCTGTTGGCCCCGGTGGCCACGCACAGCTCCCAGCCGGCCGGGCCGGGGCCGGCGGGGCCGGGCTCGGCCCGATGCTGGTCCTCAGCCCGATGCTGGTCCTCAGCCCGGTCCCGATGGTCGGGGTGGTCGCCCAGGATGCGGCGCAGCACCTCGAGGGTGATCAGGTGCGAGTCGAAGGCCAGCACCCGCGGGTGACGGCGGGCGAGGCCGGTGAGCAGCTCGGCCTTGGCCCGCTCGCGGGCGTCCGAGATGAGGCCGACCTGTTCCAGGATGGCTCGGTACACGCCGATCTCGGCCTGGCAGGCGTCGCGCCAGGCGTCGGCATCGGTGAGCCAGGCCGGCGCGGAACCGCTCACCTGCAGCGTGGGTGGACCAGCACCGGTCAGCTCCTCGAGCTTGGCCAGCACGTTGCCCGTGGCGACCGACTTGAACCCGGCGAGGCCGACGGCGGACGCGGCGGCGTCGGTCCCGGCCATGTGCTCCACGAGCGCGGCGGTCGAGGATCGCAGCGCCGACAGCACCTGGTGGGCGGCCAGCCCCGGCACCGACCCCAGGCGGAACTCCAGCCACCGCTCGTCGGTGTACTCCTTGCGCAGCGTGTCGGGCACGGCGATGGTGCGCTCCAGCAGACCGATGCCGAGCAGGGTTCCGGCCAGCTCCCGGATGCGGGCCGCCGCCGTCTCGTCGTCGGCCGTCTCCCCGGTGGCGTAGGCCCGGGCGTCGTGGGCGGGATAGCGGGCCACCCGGCCGGCGGGGTCACGGTAGGCGTCTGGGTCGCGGGCGACCATGGCGTTGAGCGCCGACTTGGTGCGCCGCACCGTGAAACGCCCGATGGCCCGGCGCAGCACGGCGATGTCGGCCTCGCTCAGACCCTCGCCGACACCGCGCGCCCGGTCGAGGCTGTTGAGCACCTCGAGGGTCTCGTCGTCGACGTTGTCGGCGCCCAGCAGGTCCACCAGCGCCAGCAGATCCGATGGCCCCCGGTTGATCGGCGTGGCGGTGAACAAGGCCACGTGATCGGCCAGCGACGCCCGCAGCAGCGTGGTCCGATTGGAGCCCGGGTTCAGGAAGTTGTGGGCTTCGTCGACGGCCAGCACCTGCGCCTGGGCGACGGCCAGCGCTTCGACGCGGTCTCCCTCGGCGATCCCTCGCGACAGCTTGCCGTGCGAGGCCATCTGGAGGTTCAGGCCGCAGCCCAACGCTTCTCGCTCCCACACCGGCAGCACCGCCGGCGGGCACACCAGCACCATGAGCTCGGTGCGGGTTCGGCCGGTGGAGAGCATCCGGTCGCGGACGGCGCGCACCAGCTGCGCCCCCATACGCGTCTTGCCCGAACCGGTGGCGTCGGCGACGAGCACAGACCCCACCGTGTCGATCACCCACAGCGCCTCGGCGATCCCGGCACGCTGCGACGGCCACAGCGACGTCGACGACACCCGCTCGAGGTCGTCGAGGTAACGCCGGGCCCACTCGCCTTCGAGCAGGTCGCCGCACGCCCGGGCCAGCGCCTCACGCCACCCCACCACCCGGAGCATGGCGTCGAGCAGCGTCCGCAGCTCGCGGTTCCAGTCGGTGGCCAGCTCCCAGTAGTTCTCCGCCACCAGTCGGGCGGCAGCGGTGTCCTCCGGTGAGGTGGCGGCATCGAAGCGGACGTTGGCCTCGAGCTGGGTGCGCAGGCCGGCGTCGGTGAAGTTCGACGACCCCAGCATGACCGACGAGTCGGTGGCCACGATCTTGGCGTGCAGGCGGGTGGTGCCGGTGACGGCCCGGCAGTCCAGGCGGCCGGTGTCGAGGGCCTCGATGGCCCGCATGAGCTTGGCCGAGAGCGCGATCGACACGCCCCGCTCCTCGAGCCAGTACCGGCGGGCCTCCTCGTCGAAGGACTCGAAGGGTGACGCGAAGCTGCGCCGAGTCGACGCGAACGGCTCGGAGCCGAGCACGAGGCGGAAGGTGGGGGCCGGTGGGGCCGGTGGGGCCGGACCTGGCCCGGTGGCCAGCCAGCTGTCGAGCACGTCGACGATGGTGGCGATGGCGGCGAACCCGGCGATGACCAGGGGCCGCGCCGAGGCGATCAGTTCGGCGACGATCAGGTCACCTACGTGGGCCTGCGACCGGTTGACGGGGAAGCGCCCGGCCGGGGGCCAGGCTCGGGCGTCGAGCCGATACAGGGTCGTCGCCCCGTTGACCGAGAACAGATCGGGCTCAGCGGCGGGACGCGGGCCGCCGGACCGGGCGCGGGATCGTCGCTTGGCCGTCGCCATGGCCGGAAGGTCAGCTCGCCGACGACGACCCGACGGGCGCCGTCACCTCGTCCCAGCGCTCCCACGCCGCCTGGCCGCTGATGCCCGGCGCTGCGCCGATCTCGGCCCACGCCACACCCGCCATGCGAGCCCCTTCCACGGCCATGAGCTGCCCGTCCTCGATGGTCGCCGGCAGCGCCCGGGGGTCAGCGGCCGGATCGGCCGGATTGCCCAGGGCGAGGGCGACCATCCGCGACATCCGCGACATCGGCGACATCTGGGACATCTGCGACATCTGCGACATCTGCGACATCGCCTGCAGCCGGTTCCGGACCGCACGGTCGTTGGCCAGCACCCAGCAAGACTCCCTGACAGACGGATCCGAGTCAACCCGCCAGTCCGGTACCGGGATCGCAGCGCCTGCCCAGCCGCGCCGGCCCCGTGACGGTCGGTCACGTTCCGTTCCCAGCCGCCCGCCACACTGCTGCGGAGCGGCCGACCGGCGCTTTGGTGGGCACTTCGGGGGGAGAGGAACTCGATGAAGACGATCGGCAACGTGTTGTGGGTCCTGCTCGGCGGCATCTGGATCTCGATCGGCTGGCTCCTGTGGGCCGTGGTGCTGGCGGCGACCATCGTGGGCATCCCGCTCGCCCGGCAGTGCGTGAAGCTTGCGCACTTCTCGCTCTGGCCGGTGGGGCGCACGATCGTGAAGGATCCGACGGCGACCAAGCTGGGCTGGATCGGGGCCGTCGTGTGGATCTTCCCCGGCATCGTGATGGCCATCGGCTACGTGGTCGCCGGAGCGCTCCTGTGCCTCACGGTGATCGGCATCCCGTTCGGGATCCAGTCCATCAAGCTGGCCGGCCTGGCGCTCCAGCCCTTCGGCAAGAAGGTCATCCGGAGCAAGGACATGGCGAGCTTCTACGTGGGCGTCGCCTCGAAGGCGTGACCGCACCGGGGCTGAGCTGCGGGCGACGGTCGGCGAGCACGTTCACGAGCACGTTCACGAGCACGTTCCCGAGGAGGTCATCGACCCGACCGGATACGAGTCGTTCGAGAGCACCAGGAAGACCCCGCCGCACCGGTGGGGCCCGCTGCCCGGCGTCGATCCCGACGCCCGGGTCGCCGAACCCGGCCGCAGCCCGGGGCGCGCCGGCATCCCTACGTGTTCGAAGCGGCGAGGACCACGAACTTGGGATGAGCGTCGAGCCGACGGACCGTCCGGAAGAGGCGGGCGAGCTTGACGTGGTAGCCGAGATGGCGGTTCCCGACGATCCAGAGCTCGCCGCCCGGACGCAGGCGTTCACGGCTCTGGCGCAGCATGCGCCACGCCACCTCGTCGTCCGTCGCGTTGCCGTGGTGGAACGGCGGGTTGCACAGGATCAGGTCGGCGGTCACGTCCGGCGCGTCGTCGAACACGTCGCTGCGCGTGAAGGTGCAGCGCCCGAGCGCGGCGTCACCGGCGTTGGCGACGACGTTGGCCCGGGCCGATGACACCGCCACTGCGGACTCGTCGATGAAGTGCACGTGTGCGCCCGGGAAGGCGGTCAGGGCGACCAGGCCGAGGATCCCGTTGCCGCACCCCAGATCGACGATGTCGCGGGGTTCCAGGGTGGGACCGGTTGCGGCGATCCTCCCGGCGAGCAGCCGCGCCCCGAGATCGAGCCGGTCGGAGGAGAACACGCCCGGCCCACCGCGCATGACGAGGCCGTGCTCGGGGACGGTCACGGTCGTGGGGGCCGGTGGCATGCCCGACCGCAGTCCGCGCTCGCCCGATGAGGGGCGCACCTCGAAGCAGTGGGCCTTGCGGCGACCCGGGAGGGTCGTGACCGTGCCGATGCGGCGGAGGATCTCGCCGGTGCGAGGCGGGAGGTACTTGTCCATCCCCGCGGCGAGCAGCACGCTGCCGGGGTTCGTGAAGGCGCCGACCGTCGCCGCGACGTGCTCCACGACGTCGGTGGACCGCGCCACGTTCCACACCACGACGTCGAACCCGATCGGCGCCTCGCCGCCTGCACTCCGCCCGGCGAGCTCCTCGAAGGTCGACACCAGGCGCTCGGAGACGACCCCGGCGGCCCGGCGGAGGTTGGTCTCGATGCTGTGCGCCGACACGATCGAGTCGCTGACGATCCACGGTTCGAGGTGTCGCACCGCGGTGCTGAGCGCGCCGTAGCGGTCGCCGATCACCAGCAGGCTCGGCGCCTCACCATGCGGTCGATCGGCGAGCAGAGCGCCGAGTCGCTCGAGCAGCAGGACATCGGCGCCGTCCCAGGCGCGGAGGGAGCCGGTGCGGTCCGGGAGCGGCCGGGTGACGACCACCTCGCCGAAGGGCGTCGAGCACACGTCGGGGCCGGCCATGGCCGCACGCTACCGAGGCATCGCGCACGCGGATCTCGGCGCGCGCCCCTACCATCGCATCGGTGAGCGAAGGCCCGGGGCACGTCGAGCGCGTCGAGCGCGTCGATCGCGTCGATCGGATCGAGCACGTCGATCGGATCGAGATCGACGACGGCGAGACGCAGTGGCAGTTCGACGCTGCGTTCCTGCGGTCGAACTGGACCTGCATCTGGGGCCGCGGCTGCCACGGGATCGAGACCGAGAGGGCCGCCGGGCTCGGGCTCGGATGCTGCTCCATCGGCGCCGTGCTCGATGGCCCCGAGGAGTCCAACTTCATCTCGGCGACCGCCGCGGCGCTCACCCCGAAGCACTTCCAGCACCACCGTGCGGCGCGCACCGGCGGCATCTGGGCCGACGAGAGCAAGCTCGCGACACGGGTGGTCGACGGTGCCTGCATCTTCCTCAATCGACCCGGCTTCTCGGGGGGCGCCGGGTGCGCCTTCGACCTCGCCGCCGCGGCGGTCGGCGAGTCGCGGCTGGAGTGGAAGCCGTCGGTGTGCTGGCAGCTCCCGATCCACGTCGACTTCGAGGCGTCGCCCGACGGTCGCGAGACGGCGACCGTCCGGGCCTGGCGGCGCAGCGACTGGGGGGCCCACGGCGAGACGATGGCGTGGTGCTGCACCGAGCGGGCCGAGGACGGCGGGACTGACGAGGCCTTCGTCGGCGCCCGTCCGGTCGTGGAGTCAATGCGCGAGGAGCTCGAGGAGATCGTGGGGACGGTGGTCTACGTGGAGCTCCGTCGGCGCCTCGGCTGAACCCGCCGCCTCCCCCGGGATCAGGGCGGCAGCAACGGCCGCTGCGGCATCTGGCTCGACACGGCCGCACCCCAGCGCAGCGCGGACGGCGTGTACGTGCTGGCCACCACCAAGGCGGGCACGGGCTGGGTCAAGGCGAAGTGGATCCGCCCCCGGGTGCCCTCCGCCTCGCGCGGCCTGCGAGTGCCCGTGTCGCTGTTCCCGACGCCTGGCCGCACGACCGTGGAGACGCGCCGGGCCGATGACGGCGCCGGAGGCGTGGTGCAGCTGATCGAGGCGGCCCACCGGGTGCAGGGACTGCAGGGCCGCGAGGTCATCATCTGGCTCGCCGACCAGTACGTGGAGCCGCGCCTGGGCCGGGCCATCCCCGTCGCCACGCAGCAGGTGACCGCCACCGGCGACGGCGGCCCCTGGTTCGGCCGAACCTCCCGGCTCCCCTCAGGCAAGGCGCTGATGGTCGAGATCCACCTCGCCGCCAGCGACGACGCCACCGCCCGGGCCGCCGTCTCGTCGATGGTGTCGAGCATCCGGCGCTGTTGAGGGCCTCGAGGCCGCAGCCCCTCCCACTCCTTGGCATGGATGACGGAGGCGCCCGGGAGTTCGTCTGCAGGTGCCTGGGATCGGCCGTCTGATCCTCACGCATGCCCGGCGCGGGCTGCACCAGGGTCGGCGGACCGGACGGGTCGAAGCGCGCCGGCGAGACGCGTTCGGTGCCCGCGTGGGCGTGCACCGATGTCGTGTCGCCGAACCGGATGTCCCGCCGCCTCGCCTTCAGTTCCCGAACCTGGGCCATCTGCTCCGACAGACCCGGCCGGGCCCGGCGGGCGCGGGCGCGGGCTCACGGGCCGGGTCCGGGGCCGGGGCCGGGGCCGGGGCCGGGGTCGGGGGGTCGCTCGTGCGGGTCGGGCGGGTCGGGGTCGTCGGGCTCGCGTCCGTGCTCGTGACGGTGCGGGTGGTGCCGGGCGGTGCACAGCAGACGGAGGTTGCCCACATCGGTGGGCCCACCACGGTCCCAGTCGATGCGATGGTCGACATCGCAACGCGTCCAGG
>JBIKWW010000166.1:0-7452 GCA_044356125.1 Acidimicrobiia bacterium | reverse complement strand
GAGGTGACGGGCCCGGTGCTGCGCGTCGACCGCGGCGGCGACGTGACCTACCACGGCCCCGGACAGCTCGTCGGCTACCCGATCCTGTCGCTGCCGGGCAAGCGGGGCGGCGGCATGGCCGACACGGTCGCCTACGTGTGCGCCATCCAGCGCCTCCTGATCGACGTGCTCGGAGCCCTCGGCATCAGTGGGGCATGCTCGGTCGAGGGCCGACCCGGGGTGTGGCTGGGCGCCGACGAGGGCCGCCCCCGCAAGATCGCCGCGGTCGGTGTGCGCATCGTTCGGGGCCGCACGATGCACGGCTTCGCGCTCAACGTCGACCGCCGGGTCGAGCCGGGGTTCGCCGCCATCGTGCCGTGCGGCATCGCAGATGCCGGGGTGACCTCCATCGAGGCCGAGCGGGGGCCCGTCCCCATGGCCGAGGTCGTCGACCTGATCGTCGAACGGCTCCCCGCTGCGCTCGCCTCGCTCGGCCGCCCGGTCGCCGGGGTGCGCCGGGCCGACGTCGCCTGGCGGGTGCGGCCCGGCGACCTGGCGCCCTTCACCGCCGAAGCGGCCGGATGGCTCGACCAGCCCGCCGACCAGCGGCTCGACCGGCCGCTCGACCGGCCGCTCGACCGGCCAGGAGCGGCCCCGTCCATCGCCGGAGCAGCCGCCGTGGCCGAGCCGGCCCGTCCGTCGCCCGGGGCGGGACCGTCCCGGGGCCGTCAGTCGGTGCGCCTGCTCGGCCGTCTCGCCGAGGCCGGGGTCGACACCTCGGCGGCGGTGCCGGTCAACGAGCGCAAGCCGTCGTGGATGCGGGTCCGGGCCGAGATGGGGCCCCGGTACCGGGAACTGAAGTCGCTGATGCGCGAGCTCGACCTCGTGACGGTCTGCGAGGAGGCGGGCTGCCCGAACATCTTCGACTGCTGGAACGACGGGACGGCGACCTTCATGGTGCTCGGCGAGCGCTGCACCCGGGCCTGCGGGTTCTGCCTCGTCGACACGCGACGCCCGGCGGCCCCCGATCCCGACGAGCCGGTCCGGGTGGCGGCCGCGGTCGAGCGCATGGGTCTGCGCTACGCCGTGCTCACCATGGTCGCCCGCGACGATCTCGACGACGGTGGCGCGGCCCACGTGGCCGCCGTCGTCGAGGCCATCCGGGACCGGACCCCGACGGTGCGGGTCGAGACGCTCATCTCCGATCTGCAGGGCTCCGAGGCGGCGCTGGCGACGGTGTTCGCCGCTCGGCCCGACGTGCTCAACCACAACCTCGAGACCGTCGCCCGGTTGCAGCGGGCGGTGCGGCCCAGCGCCTCCTACGCCCGCAGCCTCTCGGTGCTGGCCCGGGCCAGGGCGGCCGGGCTCATCACCAAGTCGGGCCTGATCGCCGGGATGGGTGAGTCCCTCGACGAGTTGCGCGTCGCCCTCGGCGACCTCCGCTCCGTTGGTGTCGACATCGTCACGATCGGCCAGTACCTGCGCCCCACCGAGCGCCACCTGCCGATGGCCCGTTGGGTCAGCCCGGAGGAGTTCGACGATCTGCGCGCATACGGCATGGGCCTGGGCTTCGCGCACGTGGAGTCGAGCCCGCTCACCCGGTCGAGCTACCACGCCCGACAGGGCGCCGAGGCGGCCGGGGAGGCGGCAGGGTCGGCGGCAGGGTCGCCGGTGCGGGTGTCGCTCGGCCCCTCCCGGCGCTGACACCGGGCGCTGGCACGAGCGGCGGTGGCACCGCTGCGGTGGCGCCCCGGCCCGGCCGCCCCCTACCGTGCCCGGCGTGAACCCCCGCCCCGACGCTGCCGTGACCGGTCCCGCTCCGCCCGCCGAACTGGCGCCGCGCATCCTGCGGGTCCTCGTCCTCAGCCAGGCCCTCGGGGCCGCCGGGTTCGCGGCCTCGGTGGCCGTCGGGTCGCTCGTCGCCAAGGACCTCCTGAACGGTGACACCTTCGCCGGGGCCGCCGGGGCCACGACGACCGTCGGGGGTGCGTTCGCCTCCCTGGCCCTGGCCGGGGTCATGGCCTCGAGGGGCCGACGGCCGGGGCTGCTGCTCGGCTACGGCGTCGCCTCGATCGGAGCGCTGATCGTGGTGGCGGGTGCCCAGCAGCGGTGGTTCCCGGTGTTCCTCGTCGGCCTGTTCCTCTTCGGCCATGCCCAGGGGGCGAACCAGCTCGCCCGCTTCGCCGCCGCCGACCTGGCCCCTGACGCCGAGCGGGGTTCCTACATCGCCCGGCTGATGTTCGCCTCGACCTTCGGGGCCGTGCTCGGACCGCTCTCGGTGGGCCTGTCCGAGCGGGTGGGCACGGCCCTGGGGTTGTGGAAGCTGACGGGACCGTACGTGGTGGCGATCGCCTTCTTCGGTGCCTCGGCCCTGAACACGTTCCTGCGGCTGCGTCCCGATCCCCTGGTCGTGGCCGGTGGTCTGGATCCCGGTCGGGGCCTGCGCCTGCCCCCGGTACGCGACGCGCTCCGGGTGGTGCGGTCGCTGCCGGACGCCCGCCTCGCCATGGGCACCATCGTGCTCGGACACGTGGTGATGGTGGCGGTCATGACCATGACGCCCGTCCACATGAAGGAGCACGGGCATTCGATCTCCCTGTCGGGGGCCGTGATCGCGTTGCACATCGGTGGCATGTACGCGCTGGCTCCGCTCGTCGGCCGCTGGAGCGACGGGATCGGTCGGGTGCCGGTGCTGCTGGCGGGAGCACTCGTGCTGCTGGTGGCGACGGTGGTGACGGCGGCCGCGGGGGCCCGTCCCTCGCTGCTGTTCGCCGGCCTCTTCCTGCTCGGGTTGGGCTGGAGCTGCACCATGGTGAGCGGGTCGGCCCTGCTCAGCGAGTCGGTCCCGCTGGCCTCACGGGTGGCGGTGCAGGGCACCTCCGACCTGATGATGGGCATGTGCGGGGCCATGGCGGCGTTCGGGTCGGGCTTCGTGAAGGAGGCCTGGGGCTTCCACGTGCTGGCCGATCTCGGTGCCGCTGCGGCCCTGGCGCTGGGGCTCGCCCTGCTGCGGGTGGTGCGGCGCATCCGGGCCGGGGCCGCTCCGGCCCAGATGTACGCGCGCTGATCTCCGGCCCGGCCGGTCCGCGGTCGGTCCGCGGCAGGGCCCGCGGCCGGTCAGCGGCAGGGCCCGCGGTCGGGTCAGTCCCCGTACATGGCGAAGACGTCGGCGAAGGCCTTCATCTGGCCGCCGCTGGTGGCGCTCGGCACGAGGATGGGGGTCACGCCGGTGGCCTGCCAGCGCTCCACGCCCTCGCGCACCTGGGCGGGCGAGCCCGAGAGGGTGACGTCGTCGAGCCAGTGGTCGGGCATCAGCTCGGGCAGGCGGCTGCGCTCCCCGGCGGCGATCGCCGCCTCGATGGCCTCCATCTCCTCCACGTAGCCGCCCGCCTTCCAGTAGTTGCGGTAGTTGGGGAGCTGCACGTAGCCGGTCAGGGTGCGCCGGTGCACGGCCCGGGCGGCGTCACGGTCGTCGTCGATCACGGTCGGCACCATGTTGGCGAGGACGAACCCGTCGGCTGCGGTGGCCCGGGCCCGGGCGGCCTGGGCACCGATGGCCGACACCGAGGCATTGGCCCACACGGCTCCGCCACCGATCTCGACGGCGAGGTCGAGCATCTTGTCCCTCAGCGTGGCCAGCACGAGCGGGGGCAGGGGGCCGGCAGCCTTCTCGTTGGCCCGCATCCGCTCGACGTAGGCCCGCATGTCGGCCAGGGGGCGGCCCGGGTTGGCGCCGAGCGACTGGTGCACGGGGCCATGGCTCACCCCGATGCCGAGATGGAAGCGGCCCTTGGCGATCTCGTGCAGGAACGACGCGTGGTTGGCCAGATCCACGGCGTGGCGCAGGTAGATGGGTTGGATCGAGGTGGCGAACGGGATGGTGCTCGTGGCGTGGGCGATCTCCTGGCACAGCGCCATGCAGTCGCCGTAGCTGGGGCACCAGATGCCGGCGAAGCCGCGGCGCTCGATCTCGGTGGCGAGCTCCACGGTGGCGGTCCGGCGACCGGGGACGGCGATGAGGGAGAGCGCGGGCAGGGCAGCGTTGGTCATGGCCCGACGGTACGCCGCCGGGCCGGTCCGCTCCGAACGCCGACGGGGTCGGCGGTCCGGTCGGCGGTGCGGTCGGCGGTGGGGTCGGCGGTGGGGTCGGCGGTGCGGGCCCGGCCCGGACTTCGCCGTGGGGGCCTCAGATGACGGTCGGGGAGCCGCCGTCGTCACAGACCATCGGCAGGCCGGCAGCGGCCCACGCCTGCATGCCGCCCGTCATGTTGACGGCGTCGAAGCCCGCCTGGGCGAGCGCGTCGGTGGCCCGCCCGGACCGGCCCCCCGAGCGGCAGATGCACACGATGCGGCGGTCCCTGGGCAGCTCGTCGACGTGGGCACCGAGGCGGCCGAGGGGGACGTGCGTGGCGCCAGGGGCGTGCCCGGCGGCCCACTCGTCGTCCTCGCGGACGTCGAGCAGGAACGTCGAGTCCGGTGCGCTGCGCTGCAGGTCGTGGGTTCCGGTGGGATCGATGGCGTTCATGCGGTGGCTCCTGCGGGTTGGGGGTCGGGGTCGGAGTGGGCGGCGGCCCATGCGTTGTAGCCGCCGATGAGGTCGGAGACGTCCGCGAAGCCGTGGGCTCGCAGGACGGAGGCGGCGATGCTCGAGCGGTAGCCGCCGGCGCAGTGCACGACGGTCGGCACCGACCCGTCGAGCTCGGCCAGGCGCCCCACGAGCTGGGGGAGCTGGAGATGCCGGGCGCCGGGGATCATGCCTGCGCTCACCTCGCCGGGGTTGCGGACGTCGACGACCTGGAGGTCGGGGATCCGCCGCCGGGCGTCGGCGAGCTGGGCCACGGTGAGTCGCGACGCCATCTCGACGATCTCGGGCCGCGTCGCCATGGCCGCCTCGGGCTCGCGCAGCGCTCCGACGACGTTGTCGAAGCCGATCCGGGCGAGCCGGGTCCGGGCCTCCTCCTCGGCCCCGTCGGGTGTCACGAGGACGATCGGCGTGCCCGGGGCGACCACATCGCCCACGTACTCGGCGAAGCGGCCCGAGAGACCGACGTTGATCGAGCCCCGGAGGTGGCCCTGGGCGAAGGTCGTGTCGTCGCGGGCGTCCACGACGACGGCCCCCCGGTCGCGGGCGGCGAGGACCTCGTCGAGGCCCAAGCCGGGAAGTGGGGAGCCGGCCTCGAACGGGTCGCGCTGCTCCCGGTTGCGGACCGCGGCGTACGGGAAGTACGGAGGGGCGGCCTGCTGGCCCTCGGTGACCATGGCGACGAAGTCGTCGGCCGCCATGGGCTGCAGTGCGTGGTTCGTCCGCCGCTGCTCCCCGATGGTGGAGACGGTCTCCGTGGAGAGGTGCTTGCCGCACGCCGACCCGGCCCCGTGGGCGGGGAGGACCCGGGTGTCGTCGGGGAGCGTGAGCAGCTTCTCGTGCAGCGAGCGGTGGAGCATGCGGCCGAGGTCCTCGGCCGTCGCCCCGAAGGAGGCGAGCAGGTCGGGTCGGCCGACGTCACCGATGAAGAGGGTGTCGCCGGTGAGCACGGCGTGCGGGGCCGCTGCGGCGTGCTCGCGCACGACGATGCAGATCGACTCCGGGGTGTGGCCCGGCGTCTCGAGGAACTCGAGGCGGACCTCGCCGAGGTCCATGACGTCCCCGTCGCGCACGGTCGTGATCGGGAACTGGGCCCTGCCGGCGGCACCGGCGCCGAACACGATCGAGGCGCCCGTGGCAGCGGCCAGCTCGAGGTGGCCGGAGAGGAAGTCGGCGTGGAAGTGGGTCTCGATGACGGCCTCGATGGCGAGGCCGTGGGCGGCGGCGTCGTCGAGGTACTGCTGGATGTCGCGCTGGGGGTCGACGACGACGGCCCGACCGGTCGAGGTGTCGCCGACGAGGTAGGAGGCGTGGGAGAGACATCCCAGGTAGAACTGGCGGAGATGCAGCACGGCGGTTCCTTTCGGGGGAGGGTCGGGCGGACCCGGTTCAGGCGAGCTTGAGGAAGAGCTTCTCGACCTCGTCGAGGGAGAAGCCGTTGCGGGCGGCCTCGGCCGGGTCCTGCAGGCAGGCGGTCATGCCGTGGGACAGGAGCTTGAAGCCGACCTGGTCGAGCGCGGTGCCGGCGGCCGAGATCTGGGTGACGATGTCGCGGCAGTGGCGCCCGTCGGTGAGCATCTGCTGCACCCCGCGGACCTGGCCTTCGATGCGGCGGAGGCGCTTGAGGAGATCGGTGAGGGCGTCGTCGGGGAGCTCCATGCTCCCATCATACCCCAAGGGGTATGTGCGCATCACGCCGTGCGGGTCAGGACAGGCGCTGGACGATCTCGGTGCGGAGGCGGTCGAGGACCTCGGGGTCGACGACCGGGCCCCCCTCGGGGGTCCGCAGGTAGAAGACGTCGACGACCTCGTGGCCCAGCGTCTCCACCAGGGCCACCCGGATGTCGAGGCCCTCGGTGGCGATGGCGTCGGCCACGTCGTGGAGCACGCCGACGCGGTCGGGGGCCCGCACCTCGACGAGGGTGGCGTCGGCGCTGGCGGCGTGGTCGACGAGGACGGCGGGCGGTGCGCTGGGGGCCGCCGACAGGCGCCGCTGCGTGCCTGCGTACGCGGCGGCGCGTTCGCGCAGACGCTGGTGGAGATCGAGCTGCCCGTCGAGGGCCCGCACCAGATCGCCCTCGATCCGCTTCCAGGGCGGGTCGCCACCGAGGCGCCGCTCGATGCGGTACTCCTCGACGGCGAGCCCGTCGTCGGAGCTCCATCCCGAAGCGCTGAGGACCTCGACGCCGTGGGCGGCCATCGCCCCGGCGACGGCGGCGAGCAGCCCGGTGCGGTCCCGGGCGGCGACGATGCAGCGGCCGTCGGCGGGGACCAGGCGCAGGACGCCGTCGGCCCGGACGGCATCGAGGAGGGCGTGGTGCTCGGGCCCGGGGAACTCTTCCAGCGACGGTGGGGGCGTGTCGCCGATCATGTGCGCACGAACGGACGCGACCAGGCGCCGGAGGAGTCGCTGCTTCCAGTCGCTCCAGGCGGTGGGGCCGGTCGCCTTGCTGTCGGCCTCGGTGAGCGCCCCGAGGAGCTCCAGCACCTCGATCCGGCCCACCGCCGCGGCGACGGCCTCGATCGTCGCCGGATCGGACAGGTCGCGTCGCGTCGCCACCTCGGGGAGCAGCAGGTGGTGCTCGACCATGGCCACGAGCACCGCCACGTCGTCGGTGTCGAAGCCCATCCGGTGGCCGATGCTGCGCACGAGTTCGATGCCCACCTCGGTGTGGTCCCCGGGGAACCCCTTGCCGATGTCGTGCAGCAGCGTTCCGATCAGCAGGAGATCGGGGCGGTGGACCATGCGCACCAGCTCGGCGGCATTGGCGGCGGCCTCGCACAGGTGCCGGTCCACGGTGAAGCGGTGGTAGGCGTTGCGCTGGGGCTTGCAGCGCACGGCCGACCACTCGGGAAGCGCCCGCTCGAGCAGCCGGTAGCGGTCGAGTGCC
>JBIKWW010000165.1:0-7500 GCA_044356125.1 Acidimicrobiia bacterium | reverse complement strand
CGATGACGTAGCGGTGCACGTCCCGGCCGAGCACGCGCAGGCCCCGCAGGGCCAGACCGAACGCCTTGAAGTGGTCGGCGCGCATGTGGGCGTCGAGCGAGGCGGCGTCGGCCCACTCCTCGATGATGTGGAAGCGCCCGGGGACCCTCAGGCTCCGGGAGAACTCGTACTGGTTGCACCCCGCCTCGGTGTGGGTGGTGGCGACCAGGGGCTCGACGGCGGCGAGGAAGGCGGCCTCGTCGGCGGGGTCGATGTCGAGCGTCGCCCGGATGACGACGACCGGTCCGGTGGTCACGTCGGGTTGCTCAGTCACGGATCCGCTCGTCCATCTGCTGGTGGTAGTGGGCGATCTTGCACTCCCGCTCGCTCAGGATGTGCTCGGTGTAGCCGTGGGACCGCTTGGTCCGGGCGAGCTGCTCGTAGATCATGATGTCCTCGCTCACCACGATCTTGAGCTGCTCCCAGTGCTTCATCGTGGTCTCGAGGTACCGCTGGTACTCGGGGTCGTCGTGGTCGCCGGGATAGATGAGCTCCCAGCACAGGAACCGGGTGCGGTCCACGTCGATCGGGATCGGGTCGAACAGCTGGATGTGGCCCGGGTTGCAGTTGAACACGTTGCGGGGGAACACCACGTAGTGGCAGATGGCGTTCTGGTGGTGGTCCCAGGTCTGCTCCAGGCGGTCGAGCTTGTCGGCCCGCGGGACGAAGCACATGTAGTTCTGCCCGACGATGTGGAACGACGTGCCCCGGAAGGCCTTCAGCGCATCGCCCCGCACGTGGTGCAGCTCGGCCACGTGGTACACCTCGTTGAAGCCGTCGACGATCGCCTTGTAGCTGACGTCGGCGTCGAAGGACACGACCTCGTGCAGGACCATGTCCTCCATCCGGAAGCGACCGAGGTCGGCCGTGATCTCCGGACCGATCCAGTCCGCCAGCGGCCCCGCCGCCTCCGGGCCGGCCAGGTTGATCCAGATCCAGCCGCCCCACTCGTCCACGGCGACGGCCGGAGCCCGCACCCCCCGCAGGTGCTCCTCGGAGAAGTCCTCCCGTTCCGGCACCCCGACGAGGCGGCCCGTGGTGTCGTACACCCACCCGTGGTACGGGCAGGTGAAGCGGCGGGCGCCGCAGCCGTGGAGCTCCTTGACGATGGCCGGTCCGCGGTGGCGGCACACGTTGTGGAACGCCGCCATCGAGCCGTCGGGCTGGCGGGTGATCACGACGGTCTCGCCGTGGCCCTCGAAGGTCGTCCAGTCGCCCGGCTGGGGGATCTGGGCCGTCCGCCCGGCGATGAACCACGACCGGTTCAGGACCCGCTCCCGCTCGAGCTCGAAGCGGACCGGGTCGGTGTAGACGTCCCGCGACATGGTGCTGGGCCCGAACGAGGGGATCTGCTGGACGCCAGGGCCGAGGCGGGGCGGTACGTCGCCGCGGGTGGGAACGTGGACCATCCTCCACACTAAACCGCCGGTCGCAACCCCCGTCCAAGCGGCGACCGTGCCGGCGGCGGGCCCCTCCCTCGGGCCGGTGCGCCGTAGGGTGGTCCCCATGCTCGCCGTCGCGTCGCTCCTCGGCCTCGACCGCCACGAGGTGACCGGCGGTCACCCGGAGTGCCAGGAGCGTCTCCATGCGGCCGTGGACGGCCTGCGATGGGGTGTTCCCGACGAGATGATCAGCACGCTGACGGTGACGCCGGCACCCGCCGACGCGCTGCGCCGGGTGCACGACGCCACCTACCTCGCCGTCGCCGAGCGGGCCTGCCAGCGCGGCATCCGCGCCCTCGATCCCGACACGCCGATCTCCCACGGATCCTGGGACACGGCGGTCCTCGCCGCCGGCGCCGGGCTCGACACCGTCGCCGCCATCGACGCCGGGCAGGCGCGGCGGGGGTTCGTGCTGGCCCGTCCCCCCGGCCACCACGCCACCCCGAACCGGGCCATGGGCTTCTGCCTGATCAACAACGTCGCCGTCACCGCCGGTGCCCTGCGGGCCCGGGGCGAGCGGGTGCTGATCGTCGACTGGGACGTCCACCACGGCAACGGCACGCAGGACATCTTCTGGAACGAGCCCGGCGTGCTGTTCGTGTCGATCCACCAGGCCCCGCCCCAGTACCCGGGAACGGGCACGGTGCACGAGACCGGGGGCCAGGAGGCGGCCGGGCGGACCATCAACGTGCCACTGCCGCCGGGGGCCACGGGCGACGCCTTCCGCCAGGCCGTCGACGAGGTCGTCGCCCCTGCGGCCGCCGCCTTCGATCCCACCTGGCTGCTGATCTCGGCCGGCTTCGACGCCCATCGCGAGGACCCCCTCGCCGACCTGATGCTCACGTCGGCCGACTACGGCGACCTCACCCGGCGGCTCCTGGCTCTGGTGCCGTCGGCCTCGGGCGTGGTGGCCTTCCTCGAGGGCGGCTACGACCTGCAGGCCCTGCACGACTCCGTGGGCGTCACCGCCGCCGCCCTGGCCGGCCTCGACGCGGCCTCCGACCCCGCCCCCGAGCCGCGCAGCAGCGGCGGCCCCGGCCACGAGGCCGTGCTCGCCGCCCTCCGGGCCCACGAGGCCGCCGTCCAGGGGTGAGCCCCGTGGATCCCGTCGAGGATCGGGAACGGGTCGAGGCTCGGGAACCGGTCGGGGCCGGTGGCTCGGCGCCGGCCTTCCCGCCCGGCTATCCCGTCGAGTTCGAGCTCGACGTCGTGCTCACGGACGGGCGCACGGCCCACGTCCGCCCGGTGCGCCCCGACGACGCCGAGCGGCTGGTGCGCTTCCACACCGGGCTGTCCCTCCAGTCCCGCTACTACCGGTACTTCTCGGCCCACCCCAAGCTCACCGCCAAGGAGATCCACCGGGTCACCCACGTCGACTACCAGCACCGCTTCGCCCTCGTGGCCCTGCTCGACGACGACCTCCTGGCCATCGCCGGCTACGAGGGCGATCACGGCGACGGCCGGGCCGAGGTGGCCTTCACCGTCGACGACACGCACCAGGGTCGGGGCCTGTCCACCCTGCTGCTCGAGCACCTCGCCGTCGCCGCCCGCGGTCGCGGCATCACCACGTTCACGGCCATGACCCTCCCCGACAACCGGGCCATGCTCACGGTCTTCAAGCGGGCCGGGTACACGGTCTCGTCCCGGTTCAACGAGGGCGTCGTCGAGCTCGAGTTCGACATCGCCATGACCGACGACGTCGCCTCCGTCATCGGCGAACGCGAACGGCGCGCCGACGTGTCGTCGATGACGGCCGTCCTGCAGCCCCGTCGGGTGGCGGTCGTCGGCTCCTTCGTGGCCGACGGCGTGGGTGCGGCACTGGCGCGCACGCTGCTCGCCCACGACCCCGCCGTGCCGGTGCACCTCGTGTCGGCGGCCGGCGGTTCCCTGGGCGGCGTCGCCGTGGTCGGCTCGCTGCGGGATCTCCCCGAGCCCGTCGACCTCGTGTTCGCCGCGGTGTCCGACGGCGCGCTCGACGCCGTCATCGAGGACGCCGCCGCCAACGGCGCCCGTGCCCTCGTCGTGCTCGCCGAGGGCGTGGCCCCGGAGCGCTGCAGCGAGCTCGTGGCCGACGCCCGCAGCCGGGGGATGCGCCTGCTGGGGCCCGCCTCCCTGGGCGTGCTGCTCCCCGATCCCGGGCTGCGTGTCCACGGCGTCCCCATCGATCTCGAGGTCCGTCACGGGGGACTGGCCCTCTCCAGCCAGGCGGGGCCCTTCGGCGCCGGGGTCGTGGAGGACGGCGCCCGGGTGGGGCTCGGCTTCGCCGCCGCCGTGTTCGTGGGCGACCGGGCCGACGTGGCCGGCATCGACCTCCTCCAGGCCTGGGAGCTCGACGACCGGGTCCGCTGCATCGCCGTCGCCGTCGACCGCTTCGGTGACCCGGCCAAGTTCGCCCGTGTCGTGCGCCGGGTGAGCGCCGTCAAGCCGGTCGTCGCCCTGTGGGGAGGGGAGGGGGTCCACCGGGAGACGGTGGACGGCCTCTTCGGGCAGGCCGGCGTGCTGCCCGTCCCGACCTACGAGCAGCTCGTGGACACCTGCCGGGTCCTGGTCGACGCCCCGGTGGTGGCGGGGGACCGGGTCGCGGTGGTCGCCGACACGCCTGCCGCCGCCCGGACCTTCCGCGCCGCCCTCACCCGCACCGGCCTCGGCGAGGTCACGGTCCACGACTGGCCGGCGCCCGAACCCGCGCCCGCGCCCGGACCCGGGACCGCCGGGACCGCCGGGACCCTCGCCGGGTTGGCCTCCCGGATCGTCGGGGACGGGGCCGACGCCGACGTCATCGTGGTCATCCGCGCCCCGGTCCGGCGCGAGCCGCCCGGTCCGCTGCTCGAGGCGGTGCGCGCCGCCGCCGGGGGTCGGCCGGTGGTGGCCGTCACCACCGACCCACCGGGCCGCGCCGGAGGCGTCCCCACCTTCCGCTCGCCCCACGCCGCCGCCGCCGCCGTCCACGACCTGCTCGCCTACGGGCAGCGGCGTCGCCGTCACGTCGCCCTGCCCGTCCATCTCGACGACATCGACCGCGCCGCCGTGGCCGCCGTGCTCGAACGGGCCCGCCTCGGCTCCGGTGAGCTCGGCTGGGAGGCTGCCGCCGAGCTCTGCGGCGCGCTCGGGATCACCGTCGCTCCCACCGTGCTCGCCGACACCCCGGCCCAGGCGGCGGCCGCCGCCCGCGCGCTCGGTGGACCGCTCGTGCTCAAGACCGTCGGCCTCCCCGAGCTGGCCCCCGGCGAGGAGGGCGGTGCCGCGCTCGATCTGCACGACCCCGACGACGTCGCCGCCGCGGCCGGCCGTCTCCTCGCCCGCTTCGGCCCGGCCGCGCTCCCCCTGTGCGTCCAGCGCCAGGTGCCCGTCCACCGCCAGTTCGAGGTGTCCCTGCGGTCCGACCCGGTCTTCGGCCCGGTCGTCGGCGTGCTCCCCGGCCGGGGGCCGTCGCGCCACCTCCTGCCTTCCGTCGAGCGGCTCGTGCCGCTGCTCGACCTCGACGCCGACGCCCTCGTCGCCGAGGAGCGCATCACCCTCGAACTGGGTGGCTCGGCGGCCGACACCGCAGCCCTGCGGCTGCTGGTGCTCCGGATGGCGGCGCTCGGCGAGGCTCATCCGGGCACGGAGCTGCGCCTGCATCCGGTCCTGATCGGCGACGGGGTCGCCCGGGTCGCCTGGGCCGGAGGCGCCGTCGCCGCGCCGAGGTCGCCCGAGCGGCCCCGCGGCCTCCCCCAGCCGCCCACCGCGGACCGGTGAGGCGGCTCGCCGCTTTGACGCGATCGACTCGTGTCGTTCATCCGCCTGACACGAGCGCCTGGCATCGTGATCCCCGTCGGTGATGACACCGGACCCCGTCCCCACGGCTCCCCTGGTGTGCGGGCGGGGTCCGGTGATCCCCCGACCGCTCTGGCGGGCGCTCCGAGGGTGCTCGGAGCGGAGCCGGAGCCCTCGCGAACCATGCGGACGAGCCTCCGGTTCGCACCGGGCTCCTGCCGCCCTCCCCGCAGGCTCCCACCGGACTCTCATGTCAGGTGGCTAGGGTGCCCCTCGTGGCCGATCAGGCACGATTCGAGACGCTCGCCCTGGAGTACCTCCCCGGGCTGTACTCGGCCGCGGTCCGAATGACCCACAACCCGGCCGACGCCGAGGATCTCGTCCAGGAGACGATGCTGAAGGCCTACCGGGGCTTCGGGTCCTTCGAGGAGGGCACCAACCTCAAGGCCTGGCTCTACCGGATCCTCACCAACACCTACATCAACCTGTACCGGGCCCGGAAGCGCCGTCCCGAGCAGTCGAACCTCGACAACGTGGAGGACCTGTACCTCTACCGGCGGATGGGCGGTCTCGAGGCCGCCGACCTCGGGCGCACGGCGGAGGACCTGGTGCTCGACCGCTTCTCCGAGGCCGAGGTCCAGGCGGCGGTCGACTCGCTCCCGGAGAACTTCCGCATGCCGGTCCTGCTGGCCGACGTCGAGGGCTTCTCGTACAAGGAGATCGCCGAGATCCTCGACATCCCGATCGGAACTGTCATGAGTCGCCTGCATCGTGGAAGAAAGGCGCTGCAGAAGCAGTTGTACGAGTTCGGCGTGACCAGGAGACTGGTGCCACAGCCGTCCTGAGCCAACCGGAGTCCCCCGCTCCCCGTCGAGTTCTCACTGTGACCGCGATGCCGCACCCCCAGCAGCCACAGCCAGCGACCCCGGAGCCGCAGGGCCCGACGTTGGGCGCGCTCCCGATCCCGCCCGTGGGGGCCGGCATGGGGGCCGACGTGGGGGCCGGCTTGGGGGCCGGCTTGGGAGCGGCCATGGGGCTGGCCATGGAGATCGCCGCCGGATTCGCGGCGGCCGACGAGGCCGAGGCCGACCGGGAGGTCGCCGGCGACTGCCAGGCCATGATCGCCCGGCTCTACCACTTCCTCGACGGCGAGCTCACCGAGTCCCGGCGGACCGTGGTCATGAGCCACCTCGAGGGGTGCCCCTCCTGCTTCTCGGCGTACGACTTCGAGGCCGAGCTCCGCATCGTCGTGCGGGAGCGCACGCGTACCCACGTTCCGCCCAACCTGCTCGGACGGATCCGCCAGGCGCTGGAGACCGAGCGCGGCAGCTGCTGACCCCTGGCCCGCCCGTCCCGGAGGCCCCGTTGCGGGTCCCTCGGGTCCGGCCGCAACCCCGACCGTGAATCCGCGTTCCGGAAACATCCTTCATTTTTCGTCGTTTGGTCGGGAATAACGGGAGGTGGCCGCGTCGTTGCCACCGACATGTCAGAACATGCTGTCGGTGCCAAGCCCCTCAGTGGGAGCGACCGGCCGTCTCGCCGTGCGTCAACCGACCGGACGTGCCGCGAGCCCGAGTGCGGCGCCCGTCTGTCGATGTACAACTTCGGCAAGTACTGCTCCGCCCACGAGCCGATGACCGTCCCCCGCACACGGGGCCGCAAGATCGCCTGAGCCCCGGGTCGGTCCCGTTCGACCCGGCCCTCTCCAGCGTCGCCATCACCGCCCTGGCCGACCGGCCGGGTGGCGATCCACAACGCCCGAGCGACCCAGCCGCCGCCCCCGTCGGCTCGGCCTGCCCACGGGGTTGCGTGGGTCTTGCCCCGAACCCGGCGGCGCTGCCCGGCGACCGGTTCCGGACCGTCGCCCACTAGGCTGTCGCCCATGCTGCTCGCCGCCAAGCCCTGGCACTACTGGATCGCCCTGTTCCTGCTGGCGCCTGCGGTCCTCGGTGTCGTCGCCGTGATGTTCGGGTACTACGTCAAGGTGACCCGCAACAAGTACCCCCGCTGACCGACCGGGTCGGCGATCCCGCGATTGCGATGGCGGTCCCCGACCGCGCCGTCGACTGGCGTGTGGCCGAGCAGGTGGCCGTCCGTCTCTGCGGTTCGGACCCGTTCGCCGACTCGTACCACGCCCCGCAGCTCAGCCGCGAACTGCTCGAGCTGACCCCCCGGGCCGAGGAGCTCGTCGCCCGGGAGACGGGTCTGTCCGCTCCGGGCCGGGCCACCGCCGCCGTCGTCAGCCGCCCGGACTGGATCCGGG
>JBIKWW010000164.1:0-7527 GCA_044356125.1 Acidimicrobiia bacterium | reverse complement strand
CTGCGGGTGGCCGAGCTGAGCGGCGCCCTGGAGGGCTGACCCGGGCGCAGGCTTGACAGACCGAACGTTCGGTCGGGAAGATCGGCGGATGCGGACCTGGGAGTCGCCGGCGGCCTTCGACGCGTTCATCGCCGAGGGCGGGATCACCGAGCCCGGCGACGACCTGCCCGCGACGTACCGGCACGAGGTCTTCCGGTTCATCGAGATGCACGCCAACTCCGAGCTGTTCGGGGGGTTGTGCGAACGGCACTGGGTGCTGCGGGCCCCGGGCCTGCACCGCAAGCTGGCGTTCCTGGCCAAGACCCAGGACGAGATCGGCCACGCCCACCTGCTGTACATGGTCGCCGCCGACCTCGGGGTGAAGACCCGCCAGCAGATGATCGACGACCTCATGGCCGGCCGGTCGCGGTTCCACAACGTCTTCCACTACAAGGCCCACACCTGGGCCGACCAGATCGTCATCGCCTTCCTCGTCGACGCCGCCGCCCTCACGACCCAGCAGGCCGTGCTCAAGGACTGCTCCTACGGCCCCTACCGGCGCATCCTGCGGCGCATCGTGAGCGAGGAGGGCTTCCACATGCGCCACGGCGAGGAGATGCTCGTGACCCTGGCCGACGGGACCGACGTGCAGCGCGACATGTTCCAGGCCGCCCTGGATCGGTGGTGGGAGGCCGTCATGCACTTCTTCGGGCCGCCGACCCGCGAGGGCGACCTGCTGCTGCGATGGCGAATCAAGTCCGAGACCAACGAGGCCCTGCGCGACCGCTTCGTGCAGAAGTTCGTGCCCCTGCTGCTGGAGTACGGGTTCCGGGTACCCGATCCGGCCCTGCACGTAGGGGCCGACGGACGCTGGGTGATCGGCGACATCGACTGGTCGGCGCTGAAGGCCACCCAGGCCAACGGGGGGCCCGACTCGGCGGAGCGCATCGAGCGGTCGCGGGCAGCCTGGGACGACACGGCCTGGGTGCGCGACGCCCTGGAGTCGGCCGCCGGCACGGCGGCCGGGGGCGCGGCGGCGTGACCCGTCCCGACGGTCCGGCGCCGGAGGCCGTCCGGGCCGCCGTGGGGGCCGTGCGCGACCCGGAGCTGGGCGAGGTGACCCTCGACGATCTGGGCCTCGTGCGGGCCGTGGTGCAGCGCGGCGGGACGGTCGCCGTCGAGCTCGTGCCCACCTTCCTGGGGTGCCCGGCGCGGGGGGTCATCGAGGCCGACGTGCGCCGGGCCGTGCTGCCCTGGCCCGCCGAGATCACCTGGTGCCACGAGGTCTGGAACGAGGAGCGGGTCACGCCCGCCGGGCGGGCCAAGCTGGCGGGGCTGGGCACGGTGGTGGGCGACGGGCCCTGTCCGCGCTGTGCCGGGCGCCTCGAGGTGCTGCTGCCCGACGGGGCAGCGGCGTGCCGATCGGTGGCGCGGTGCACGGCCTGCGGGGAGCTGGTCGACGTGCTGAGAGGCCCGGCCAGCAACGTCCGTCTCGGAGCCCGGCGGGGATCATATGCACACCTATGAAGTTTTCCTGAGGCGCGAGGGCCGGGAGGGTTTCGCCCACGTCGGCTCGCTCGACGCACCCGACGACGAGCTGGCGCGCCTGTACTGCCGGGAGACCTACGTGCGCCGGGGCGAGGGCAACCACGCCTGGGTGGTCCGCCGCGACCACGTGCTGGAGGTGGATCACGCCGACCTGGCCGTCACCACCGGGCGCCACCACGCCGTCAACGACGGCACCGTCGTCGCCGCCCGCCGCCGGGCCCGCCGATCGGAGGCCGGGTGAGCGCCGTGTGGCGGGACCCTCCGCCCGTGGCCGTCAGCCCGGCGGCGGCCGCCGACCTCCTGGCGCTGGCCGACGACGAGCTGATGATGGGGCACCGGCACGGGGAGTGGCTCGGGCTGTCGCCGTTCCTGGAGGAGGACCTCACCACGGCCTCGATCGCCCAGGACGAGATCGGCCACGCCCGGGCGCTCCACGCCCTGCTGTGGCCCGACTGGGCCGATCGCGACGCGGGGGTGGTTCGGCGGCCGCCGTGGGCGTGGCGGTCGGCGCCGCTGGCCGAGATCGAGGGGTCGCCCTGGGAGCGGGCGCTGCTTCGCCACTGGCTCCACGATCTCGTCGAGCCCGTCCGCTGGCAGGGCGTCGTGGCGGCCCACGCCGGCGAGATCCCGGCCCTGCCCGATCTGGCTGCCCGGGTGGCCGCCGAGGAGCGCTTCCATCGGGCCCACGCCGGTGCCCTGGTGACGCGCCTGGCGTCGGTCCCCGCCGCCCGTGAACGCCTGACCGGGCCCCTCGACGTCCTGCTCGAACTGCTCGCCGTCACCCTCGGGCGCCTTCCCGGGCCGGTGGCGGCGGCCGCCGTGGCCGAGGTCCGGGTGGCGCTGGCCGACGTCGGGTTCACCGGCGCCACCGTGGTCGTCGGCCCTCCCGGGGACCCCGCCGTCCGTCATCCCGAGGCGGCCTCGGCCCTGACCCAGCTGCTCGACGTGTTCGCCTTCGACCCGGAGGCCCGCTGGTGAACCCCGATCCGGCTGGTCCGGCCACGGGTCCGACCGGTCCGTCCACGGGTCCGACCGGTCCGTCCACGGGTCCGACCGGTCCGTCCACGGGTCCGACCGGTCCGTCCACGGGTCCGACCGGTCCGGCCGCGCTCGCCGCCGCCCGCTGGGCCGAGGACCCGGCGTCGCGCCGGGCCGGCCTGGACGTGCTGGGGGTGGCGGCGGGACGGGCCGAGATCGCCATGACCGTGCTCGACGACATGGTCAACGGCCACGGCATCTGCCACGGCGGGATGATCTTCATGCTGGCCGACTCGGCCTTCGCCGTCGCCTGCAACTCCCACGGGGAGCCATGCCTGGCGGCGGGGGCGTCCATCGAGTACCTCTCGCCGGCCCGGCTCGGCGAACGGCTGGTCGCGACGGCCCGGGAGCGCACCCGGGGCCCGCGCAGCGGCCTGACCGACGTCGAGGTGCACGGGTCCGACGGCCGGCTGATCGCCGTCTTCCACGGGCGCTCGGCCCGTCTGTCCCGGCCCGCCGATCGGGGTTAGGCGGGGTCTCGGGGCCGCTCGTCGATCACCCGCCGGGCCTTGCCCAGGGAGCGTTCCACCGAGCCGGGGTCGCCGACCTCGATGGCTGCGCTCACGCCGATGAGCGTCTTGACGCGGTGGCGCAGGGACTCGGCGGCCGCCCGGCGGTCGTCGGCCGACGCCCCGGGGTTGGCCTCGACGCGCACGGCGAGCTCGTCGAGAGCGGCGGGCCGGGTGACCACGAGCTGGTAGTGGGGGGCCAGGCTCGGCTCGCCCAGCAGCAGCTCCTCCACCTGGCTGGGGAACAGGTTGACGCCCCGGATGATGAGCATGTCGTCGGTACGGGCCCCGATGCGGGCGATGCGCCGCATCGAGCGTGACGTCGGCGGGAGGAGCGCGGTGAGGTCCCGGGTGCGGTAGCGCACCACCGGGAAGGCCTCCTTGGTGAGGGAGGTGATCACGAGCTCGCCGCGGGTGCCGTCGGGCAGCACCTCGCCGGTGTCGGGGTCGATGATCTCGGGGAGGAAGTGGTCCTCCCAGATGACCGGCCCGTCCTTGGTCTCGACGCACTCGTTGGCCACGCCGGGACCCATCACCTCGGACAGGCCGTAGATGTCGACGGCGTCGAGCCCCAGGGTGGCTTCGATCTGGCCGCGCAGCAGCTCGGTCCACGGCTCGGCCCCGAAGATCCCGATCCGCAGCGACGAGGCGGCCGGGTCGAGGCCCTGGCGGCGCATCTCCTCGGCGATGGCCAGGGCGTAGGAGGGGGTGACCATGATGACGTCGGGGGCGAAGTCGGTGATGAGCTGGACCTGCTTCTCGGTCTGGCCGCCGCTCATGGGCACGACCGTGCAGCCGAGCCGCTCGGCGCCGTAGTGGGCACCGAGGCCGCCGGTGAACAGCCCGTAGCCGTAGGCGACGTGCACGAGGTCCCCGGGTCGGGCTCCGGCGGCCCGCATCGAGCGGGCGACGAGCCCGGCCCAGGTGTCGAGGTCGCGGGCCGTGTAGCCGACGACGGTCGGCTTGCCCGTCGTGCCGCTGGAAGCGTGGATCCGGGCCACCTCGGAGCGGGGCACGGCGAACATGGCGAAGGGGTAGTTGGCCCGCAGGTCGCCCTTGGTGGTGAAGGGGAAGCGGGCCAGGTCGGCCAGGCTGCGGCAGTCGTCGGGGTGCACGCCGCGCTCGTCGAAGGCGCGCCGGTAGTGGGGCACGTGTTCATAGGCGTGGCGCAGGCTCCAGCGAAGGCGCTCGAGCTGGAGCGCCTCGACCTCGTCGCGGCTGGCCAGCTCGATGGGCTCCGGTCGGGATCTCGGATCGTCGGTCATCGTCGTCTCCTCGGCGCGGTCGGGCCTGATGCTGCGCGGCGGGCGCGGGTCGGTCGGGAACGGGGGCCCCGGGGGGCCGGGTCGGGGGCCCGGTCGGGGGTCGGGCGTTCGGTGAGGCCGTCGAGGACGGTGCCGACGACGGCGTCGGCCAGCTCGGTCGGGCCCAGGCGGCCGCCTGGCTGGTACCACTCCACGACCCAGGTGGCGGTCCCGACGGCCAGGCGGGCCGCCAGGCCGGGATCGACACCGGGGCGGATGTCGCCCTCGTGCTGGGCCCGGCCGATGAGCGCGGCGATGGCCCGGTCGAAGGCCCGGCGGCGCTCGACGGCCTGCCGCTCGATGTCGGAGTTGCCACGGCAGCGCAGCAGGACCGTCACCTCCGACAGCAGCGCCACCTCGAGCTCGACCACCCTGCGCAGGACGTGACGCAGACGGTCGACGGCGGGCCCCCGTGTCGCCTGAGGCTCGTCGAGCACGGCCTCGAGGGCATCGAGGGCGCGGGTGATGCCGATCTCGAGCAGCTCCTCCTTCCCGCTCACGTGGTGGTAGATCGCGGCCTTGGACAGGCCGGCGGCGCGGGCGAGCTGGTCCATCGACGTGGCGTCGTAGCCCCGCCGGCGGAACTCCTCGAGGGCGACCGCAACGAGCTGGTCCCGGTCGTAGCGTCCGGTCGCACTGCGTGGCGACGCCATGATGTGATGGTCCCCCCGCTCGACAGGCCGACGTTCGACAGACCGAACGTTCGGTCAGTCTACGATCGGGGCGTCCGGGCGTCCCGAACCCGTCGGTGGCCCCGAGGGGTCCGGGTGACCCGGGTGACCCGAGCGGGCCGAGCGGCCCGAGCGGCCCGAGGAGGAGGTGGTGGCCGGCGTGAACGTGCTCGACTGGTACCGGCTCTTCACCTGGTTCGGGCTGGCCGGCATCGCCGCCGCCGTGGTCCTCGCCGCCGCCCTGTTCGCCGGCCCGGTCGCCGGTCGGTTCCGGCGGACCGGGGCCCTCGGTCGGGGCGCGGCATCGCTACGGGCGGCCATCCCCGGCCAGGGGATCCCGATGGCGGCGGTGATCACCTCGGTGGCCATGGCCGGGTCGCTGTACCTCTCCGAGGGCGGTCACCTCACGCCCTGCCGGCTGTGCTGGTTCCAGCGCTGCGCCATGTACCCGCTGGCCGTGCTGCTCGTGATCGCCTCGGTCCGCCGCGACCGCGCCGTGCGTCCCTACGCCCTCTCGCTCTCGGTGATCGGCGCGCTGATCAGCACCTGGCACGTCGCCCTCGAGTGGCGCCCCTCGCTGGAGGGCATCGGGGGGAGCTGTGCCTTCGACGCCCCCTGCAGTGCCCGGCTCCTGCCCCTGCGCTACGGGTTCATGTCGATCCCGACCATGGCCCTCATCGCGTTCGTGCTGGCCTTCCTGCTCGTCATCATGGACCGCCCGTCGCCCACCCGATCGGAGGAGATCGCATGAGCAAGCCCGCCCCCGCCCCGGAGCCGCCCCCGCCCCGCCGTCCACCGCTGCTGCTCCTGCTCGTCGCCGTGGTGGTCGTCGCCGCCGTGGTCGCCATCGTCCTCGCCGTCACGGGCGGCGACGGGTCCGACGGGTCCTCCGGGTCCGGCGGGTCGGCGGTGTCCTCCGAGGCGACGGGCGACACCACGGGCGGGGGCGGGGCGAGGGACATCGAGTACGGCACGCCCACCGTCGAGGGTGCGCCGCTGGCGGAGTTCGGGGGGTCCGAACCGGACCCCGCCGTCGGGACCGTCGCTCCCACGATCCAGGGCCAGACGCCGACGGGGGCGGCCGCGTCCATCGCTGCCGGTGCACCGCGTCTGGTCGTGTTCCTCGCCCACTGGTGCCCGCACTGCAACGTGGAAGCCGACCGTCTCCGCGCCGAGCTGCAGGGTGGCCTCCGGGCGGACGCCGTGCAGATCGTGCTCACCGCGTCGACGTCCGAGCGGCCCAACTGGCCGCCGGTCGCGTGGGCCCGGGACAAGGGGCTCGGCGACGTGGCGACGATCGTCGACGACGCCGACGGCACCATCGCCCGGGCCTGGGGCCTGACCTCGTTCCCCTACATCGTCGGGGTCGACGCCGGTCAGCGGGTCGTGTTCCGGGTCGCCGGCGAGCAGGCCGAGGGCTTCTTCGCCGGGGCGCTGAGCCGGATCTCGGCCGGGTCGTCCGCGGCATCGGCGGAAGCCCCGGCGGTGGAAGCCCCGGCGGTGGAAGCCCCGGCGGTGGAAGCCCCGGACGGCACGGGCACGAGCGCGGCCGCCCTGGCCCCGGCATTCGTTCCCGTGGCGCTGACCGCGGTCCGGCGCACGACCACCACCCGGGCCCGTCCCCCGACCAGCCGTCCTCCGACCAGCCGTCCTCCGACCAGCCGTCCTCCGACCAGCCGTCCGGCCAGCCCTCCGACGACCAGCCGTCCTCCGACCAGCCGTCCGGCCAGCCCTCCGACGACGACTGCGCCCGCCGGGGTCCGGGCCACGGTCGAGGTCGTGCGCACGATCCCCCGCGACCCCACGGTGTTCACCCAGGGCTACGAGGTCCACGGCGACACCGTCTTCGAGAGCGGGGGCCTGTACGGGCGCTCCGAGATCCGCACCGTGTCGCTGTCGACGGGCCGGGTCCTGCGGCGGGTGGCACTCCCCGGGGACGTGTTCGCCGAGGGCCTCACGGTCGTACCCGGCAACCGGGTGATCCAGCTCACCTGGCGGGAGCGGACCGCCTACGTGCGCGACGCCACCACCCTCGAGGTGGTCGGAACCCTCCGCTACGACGAGGAGGGTTGGGGGGCGTGCTGGTCCGGTGCAGCCGGGCTGGTCGTGCACTCCGACGGCACGGGTGTGCTGCGCCTGCGCGACACCGCGAGCTTCGCCGTGGTGGGCACGGTGAGCGTGCGGCTGCCCGACGGGACGTCGCCGTCGGATCTCAACGAGCTCGAGTGCGTGGGCGACACCGTGTACGCCAACGTGTGGCAGACGCCCCGGATCCTCCAGATCGATCTCACCACCGGGCGGGTGCTGCGGATCATCGACGCGTCGTCCATCGTCGCCCGGAACGGGGCCTCGCCCGACGACGTGCTGAACGGCATCGCCCAGCTCCCCAACGGCAACCTCCTGCTCACCGGGAAGCGGTGGGCGACGGCCTACGAGGTGCGCGTCGTCGACTCCCCTGCCGCCTGGGCGGCCCGGCGG
>JBIKWW010000163.1:0-7567 GCA_044356125.1 Acidimicrobiia bacterium | reverse complement strand
GGTTCGAGATCGTGCACGCACACATGACCGTCGCCGAGCTGGCCGCCGTCGCCACCCGCCGCCGTCACCGCGGCGTGCTCGTGTGCACCCGCCACTTCGCGGCGCCGCGGGGCCTGCCCCGCCCGGTCGACCGCTGGCTCTCGGCGCGCTTCACCGCGCAGATCGCGATCAGCGACCACGTGGCCGCCCGCTGCGCCGGGTCGACCGTCACGATCCCCAACGGCGTGCCTGCGTCGGAGGCCGTCCCCTCCACCGGCACCCGGGTCGTGGTGATCCAGCGCCTCGAGGCGGAGAAGCGCACGGCCGACGCCCTTCGGGGTTGGGCGGTCTCGGGCCTGGGGGCCCGGGGTTGGCGGCTCACGATCGCCGGCGACGGGGCTGAGCGGGCGTCACTGGAGGGGCTCGCCACCGAGCTCGGGATCTCGGGCAACGTGGAGTTTCTCGGCCACTGCCCCGACCCCCACCCGCTCCGGGCCGACGCGGCATTCCAGCTCGCCCCGCAACCCGACGACGGCTTCGGGCTGAGCGTGGCCGAGGCGATGGCCGCCGGTCTGCCCGTGCTGGCGGCCGACGGAGGGGGCCACCGCGAGCTGCTCGCCGACTTCCCTGAGCTGCGCTACTCGCCGGGCGATCCCGCGGCCCTGGGCCGGGCACTCGCGGCGCTGGCGGGACGACCCGACCGAGCGGTGATCGGGGCCCGCCTCCGGGCCGTGCAGCAGCAGCGATTCTCGATCGGGGCACACGTGGACGCCCTGCTCGGCCTCTACCGGACGGTCCGCCCATGAGCGCCGGGCTGGCGGTGCTGCGGGTGTACCACTCGGGGGTGGTCACCGGATGGCGGGCCCGCGACCGCGAGCTGCGGGCCGCCGGTGTCGACGTCCGTCTGCTGTGCCCGCAGCGCTGGAACGAGGGCGGGCGGGTGGTGTCGGCCGAGCCGGGCGCCGATGCCGGCTTCGTGACCATCGCCCGCACGTGGGGCCGGCACCCCTACGGCTTCGTCTACGGGCCGATCACGTTGTGGCGCGAACTGCGTCGTCGTCGGATCGACGTGCTCGACATCCACGAGGAGCCGTGCAGCCTGGCGGCCGTCGAGGTCGTGGTGCTGGCCCGCCTGGCCGGGGTCCGGGCCCCGGTGCTCTTCTACGGGGCCCAGAACCTGGAGAAGCGCTTCCCCGTGCCGTTCCGGTGGTGGGAGCGTCGGATGCTGCAGGCCGCAGCGGGTGCCCATGTCTGCAACGACGACGCCGGGCGGATCTTCCGGGCGCGTGGGATGCGCGGCCCGATCCGCACGATCGGGCTCGGCGTGGACGTCGAGCGGTTCACCCCCGCCGAACGGCCGGAGCGTCGCCGTGGGGAGGCCCTGCGCGTCGGCTACGTCGGCCGTCTGGAGCGGCACAAGGGTGTGCAGATCCTGATCGAGGCGATCGCCCGGGTACCCGGCGCCGTGCTCGACGTGGTGGGCGGGGGATCGTTCGAGCCCGAGCTGCGGGCGATGGTGGATCGCCTCGGGGTGGCCGACCGCATCCGGTTCGAGGGCTTCAGCTCCTACCACGACCTGCCCGACGTCTACCGCCGCTTCGACGTCGTGGCCGTGCCGTCGCTGACGACGCCCACCTGGGTCGAGCAGTTCGGCCGGGTGCCGGTCGAGGCGATGGCGTCGGGGGTCCCGGTGATCGTGTCACGCTCGGGCTCGCTGCCCGACGTGGTGGGCGACGCCGGTCTGCTCGCCGAAGCCGGCGATGTGGCGTCGTGGGCGGCCCAGCTCGGCCGGCTGGCCGGGGATCCGGCGTTGTGGTCGGCACTTCGCCGATCGTCGAGGGCCCGGGCTGAGCACTACGGCTGGACCTCGATTGCCCGCCAGCAGGCCGACCTGTACCGCGAGGTCGCCGGGCCGTCGGCCGTGGTGGCGGCATGAAGGTGGCCATCGTGTTCAGCGCCGCGCACCGCCGCGGCGGGGTGGAACGGGTGGCCTGGGAGGCGCTGCGGTTCTTCGGGTCGCGCCACGACACCTGGTTCGTCGGGGGTGAGCTGGAGTCACCGGAGCGGCTGCCCAGCGGGATCACCCACGTCGACGTGGGCCGGGAGGTGGCCACGGTGCCGCGCCGGTTCCGGAAGGCCGCCGCTGCGGCGCTCTCCGGGCTGCCCCTCGACGCCGTGATCTCCCTGGGGGCCAACTGCCCCCCGGGCGACGTGCTCATGGTGGGGAGCGTGCACCGGTCCTGGCTGCACCAGGGCCGCCCCATCCCGGTCGGTCCCTTCCGGGTACCGCCGGGCGTCCGGTTCCTGATGCCGCGCCACCGAAGGCTGCTGCGCCTTGAGGCCGACTACTTCGCGTCGGCGTCGCAGCGTCTGGTCGTTCCCTGTGGCGACACCGTGGCGGCCGACCTCGCCCGGTGGTACGGCGTTCCGGCCGCTGCCATGCACGTGCTCCCCAACGGGTTCGCTCCGGACGAGTTCAACCTCGCCCGCCGGGAGCGTGACCGCGCCCGCATGCGGGCGGAGATCGGCCTCGCGGACGGGGAGATCTGCGTGCTGTTCGTGGGCAACGAACTGCACCGCAAGGGCTTCGGGCCGCTGCTCGACGCGCTGGGCCGCGTCGCCGATCCCCGACTTCGGCTCCACGTGGTGGGCCGGGCCGATCCGGCCTCGTACCGTCCGGCGATCGTGCGCAACGGTTTGTCGGATCGCCTCACCTGGCACGGGCCGACGGGTGACGTGGCGCACTACTTCGCAGCGGCGGATCTCTTCGTGCTGCCCACCCAGTACGAGCCCTTCGGCATCGTCATCGTCGAGGCCTTGGCCATGGGGGTACCGGTCATCACCACGAAGGTGGCGGGGGCAGCGGTGGCGGTCGGCTCCGGCCAGGCTGGGATCGTGCTGTCCGATCCCGACGACGTGGACGAGCTGGCGGGCGCGCTGCGTCATGCATTGGTACCGGGCGCACTGACCGACTGGGCGACCCGGGCGCCGGCGGCGGCCGCGCCCTACGAGTGGGGTGCCGTCTTCGGGCGGCTCGAGCAGTTGCTGGGGTGGGTGTGAGCGCCGGCGTCCCCGGGACCGTCGACGTGGTCGTGGTCACCTACGAGAGCGGGCACCATCTGGCCGCCTGCCTGGAGCCCCTGGCCGCCGAGGGGGTCCGGGTGATCGTGGTCGACAACGACTCCTCGGATGACTCGGTGGACGTCGCCCGGGCGGCCGGGGCCGAGGTGATCGCCAACTCCGACAACCGCGGCTTCGCGGCGGCCGCGAATCAGGGAGCCCGGGCCGGGCACGGCGACGTCATCGTCTTCCTCAACCCTGACGCGATCACCAGCGCGCAGACGATCGCGTGCCTGGCCTGGCGCGTGCTGGCCGACGCGACGGTCGGCGTCGCCGGGGCCCGGCTGAGTCATCCCGATGGCCGCCCGCAGCGCTCCCAGTGGCCCTACCCCGGTCCCCGCGACCAGTGGCGCGCGGTGATCGGCCGCGCGCCGGCGGAGCCGGACGGGTTCGTGGTGGGTGCCCTGCTCGCCGTGCGCCGCGGCGTCTTCGAGCAGCTCGGCGGCTTCGACGAGTCGTTCTGGCTCTACGGCGAGGAGGCCGATCTCTGCCGCCGGGCGGCCGACCGGGGCCTGAAGGTGGTGCTGGTCGACGGGGCCCACGCCGTCCACGTGGGTGGGGCCAGCTCGGCGCCCGGATCGCCGCGGACCTTCGCCCACTTCGCCCGGGGAAGCGACCTGTTCGTGCTGCGCCACCACGGCCGGGGCGGGCTTCTCTCGTACCGCCTGGCCACCGTGCTCAAGCACGGGCTGCGGGCGCTGGTCCGGTCCCGGGAGCGGGGCGTCCACGGGCGCATCGTGCGGCGTGCGGTCCGTCAGCTCGTCACCCATCCGCTGGCGGTGCCACCGGAGCCTCCCATCGACCGTCGTTCCGTCCCGCGTCGTTCGGTTGGCGGGTCCTGCGATGTGGTGGTGGCCAGCCTGGAGCCGTGGGACGACGTCTGGCGCCGCAACCAGTTCCTGGTCCGCGAGCTGCTGGCCGCCGATCCGGGTCTGCGCGTGCTGTGGATCGAGCCGCCCGTGGACCTGCTCCACAGCGTGCTCACCGGCCGTGGCCTCCCCCGGATCGACCGGTCGCTGCGCCCGGTTCCCGGGACTCCCCGCGTCGTGCGGTTCCGCCCGGTGAAGTGGCTGCCGCGGGTCGTGTGGCCATGGGTCGACGCCTCGCTGCGCCGCCAGGTCGAGCGCGCCGTGCGACGGACCGGCCTGACCCGGCCGGTGCTGTGGCTGAACGACACGGCTCTGCATGGCCTCACGGCGAACCGATGGCCCACCGTGTACGACATCACCGACGACTGGCTGTCGTCGGGGGCCACGGGCCGCGAGCTGCGTCGGCTGGCCACCCGCGAGGCCGAGGCGCTGGCGGCTGCGGACCAGGTGGTCGTGTGCTCCCCCGAGCTGGCCCGTCGGCGCGGGGCGACGCGACGCGTCGAGCTCATCCCCAACGCCGTGGACGCCGCTGCCTTCCGCTCGCCCCGGAGCCGGCCACCCGATCTGCCGCCGGCCCCGACCGCGGTGTACCTGGGCACCCTGCACGACGACCGTCTCGATGTCGATCTGGTCGCCTTGCTGGCCGCCGCCCGACCGGAACTGAACGTCGTGCTCGTCGGCCCCGACAGCCTGAGCGAGCGGTCCCGGACGGTCCTGCGGAACCTGGGCAACGTGCACGTGCTCGGCGCCCGTCCCTACGCAGAGGTTCCCGGCTACCTGCAGCACGCCGACGTGGTGATCGTGCCCCATGCCGTCAACGAGTTCACCGAGAGCCTCGATCCGATCAAGGCCTACGAGATCGCCGCCCTGGGTCGGCCCACGGTGGCCACCCCGGTGGCGGGATTCCGGGGCATGTCGGAACCGGTCGTCGTGGCCGACCGCGAGGGGTTCGTGTCGGCGGTCGACGACGCGCTGGCCGGGCCCGGTACGTCGCATCCGCTCCCCGTGCCGTCATGGGCCGAACGGGCCCAGGCCTTCCGCTCGGTGCTCGACCGCGCTGCCGACGCGCACCGGAAGCGGCTGCGCGTCGCCTACGTGGGTCACTGTGCGCTGCGCTCGGGCGGCGAGCTGGCCCTGGCCCGGCTGCTGCCGGCACTCACGGGCGAGGTGGAGGCGACGGTGATCCTGGCCGAGGACGGTCCGATGGTGGAGGTGTTCCGCCGGGCCGGAGCGAAGGTGGAGGTGCTGCCCCTGGCGGGCACGGCGCGCCAGGTGCGCAAGGGATCCGTCCGCCCGGGGGCGCTGCCGCTCGCTGCCGTGGCGGCCACCGTCGGCTACACGTGGCGCCTGGCCCGCCGCCTGCGGCGACTCGACGTGGATCTGGTGCACACCAACACGCTGAAGGCGGCCATCTACGGTGGCCTGGCCGCCCGGCTCGCCGGCAAGCCCCTGGTCTGGCACGTACGGGACCGCATCGCCGCCGACTACCTGCCGGGGTTCGCCGTGAAGGCGGTGCGCACGGCCGCCCGCCTCCTGCCCCACGCCATCATCACCAACTCCGAGAGCACCCGCGAGACGCTGGGCATCGCCGGCCTCGACGCCATGGTGACGCCGAGCCCGGTGGTGTTCGACCCCTACGCCCCCGATCCGGCCCAGTTGACGCTCGGTTCGGTCTTCGAGGTCGGCATGGTCGGCCGCATCGCACCGTGGAAGGGTCAGGACGTGTTCCTGCGCGCCTTCGCCGCTGCGTTCCCCGAGGGTGAGGTGCGGGCCCGCATCATCGGAGCCCCGTTGTTCGGGGAGACCGACTACGAGGCCGACCTGCGCCGCCTCGCCGCCGATCTGGGGATCGCCGACCGGGTGTGGTTCACCGGCCAGACCGACGACGTCGCCTCGCATCTCGCCCAGCTGTCGGTGCTCGTGCACGCGTCGATCACCCCCGAGCCCTTCGGCCAGGTGGTGGTGGAGGGACTGGCCGCCGGACTCGCCGTGGTCGCCTCGGCCGCAGGCGGACCGGCCGAGATCATCACCGACGGCGTCGACGGCCTGCTGCTCCCCCCGGGCGACGTGGCCGCCCTCGCTTCGGCACTGCGCCGGCTGCACGACGATCCCGGGCTCCGGGAGCGCCTGGGGGTTGCCGGTGCACGGCGGGCCGAGGCGTTCCGCCCCGAGCGGATCGGGCCCCAGGTCCTGAGCCTCTACCGCAGCCTGCTGCAGGAGCGTGGCCGGTCGTGAGGATCGCCGTGTTCGCCAGCAGCGTGCACCCCCACCTCGGGGGCGTCGAGGAGCTCACGTTGCGCCTGGCGCAGCAGTACCAGGCCCGAGGGCACGAGGTGGTGGTCCTCACCAACCGCTGGCCGCGCGACCTGGCCCCGTTCGAGGTCCACGAGGGCGTGGAGATCCACCGCTTCCCCTTCCGACGTTCGATCGGCTCGGTCAAGTCGACGCTCATGGCGGCGGCCACCGGCGGGATCGTGCGACGGCGGGTGGCAGCGCTGCTTCGTGCACGGCGGATCGAGGTCGTGCACGTGCAGTGCGTGAGCTCCAACGCGCTCTACGCCATGCACGCCGCCCGTGACCTCGGGATCCCACTCGTGGTGACGGCGCAGGGCGAGCTGACCATGGACGCCGGGCGGATGTACCAGCGCGATCCCCGCGCCCGGCAGTTGCTGGAGGAGGTCACCGCGGCCGCCTCGGTGGTGACGGGCTGCTCGGGTCGGACCCTGGCCGATGTGGAGGCCTACCTCGGCCACGGTTTCGGGGCCCGGGGCCGGGTGGTCTTCAACGGCACCGAGGTCGAGCGCTTCCGGCGGGCCGAGCCGCATGCCCTCGGCGGCCGGTACGTGTTCGCCCTCGGCCGCCTGGTCGAGCAGAAGGGCCTCGACGTGCTCATCCGGGCCTTCGCGGCGTCGGCCCCTGATGACGTCGTGCTCGTGATCGCCGGCGATGGTCCGGCGCGTGATGCGCTGACGGCGCTGGCCCGGGAGCTCGCAGTAGCCGACCGCGTGCGGCTGGTGGGCCGGGCCGACCGCTCCCAGGTGGCCTCGTACATGGCCGGCGCGGCCGCCATCGCCGTGCCCAGCGTGGCCGACGAGGGCTTCCCGCTGGTCGGGGTGGAGGCCATGGCCTCGGGCCGCCCGCTCGTGATCACCGAGACCGGGGGCGTGCGTGAGGTGATGGTCTCGGAGGAGACGGCCCTGATCGTGCCCAAGGGCGACGCCGACGCCTTCGGTGCGGCGCTGGCCCGGGTGCTGGGTGACGCCGACCTGGCCGCCCGGCTGGGCGCCGCGGCGCAGGCGACGGCGGCCGCCCGCCTCGACTGGTCCGTGCTGGCCGGGCAGTATCTCGCCGTGTTCGACGAGGTCACCCGGCCGTGAGGATCACCTGGGTGCTTCCTCCCCACATCAAGTGGCACATCGGGGACGCCGGGCCCATCGCGAACTGGCCTTGGCGATCGATGTCCTGGAGTCCCTGCACAACCTTCATCCATCGTGGCGTCTGCTGGCCACGGGCCGGGACGCCGCCAGTCGGGCACCAGCGTCAGGAGGCATCGTCGACTGCTCCGACGATGCCTCCCTCGCCGAGCTCATGAATTCGTC
>JBIKWW010000162.1:0-7596 GCA_044356125.1 Acidimicrobiia bacterium | reverse complement strand
GGGCTTCGCCCAGGGCCTCGAGATCACCAGCCCCCACGCCCGGTACCAGGCCGTGATCGACCAGGTGGACATGATGGTCCACCAGATCCACGAGCACGGAGGCGTGGTCCCGGCGCTGCGGAGCTACGAGATCTTCAAGTACCTCAAGCGCGTCTGCCAGACGCTCGAGGCGGCGGGGATCGACGATCCCCGTGTACGGCTGCTGCTCAACCAGTCCGAGCTCGTCTACCGGGTCGACCGCGGGGCGACGGCGGCGTTGGAGCCGCGCGTCCTGGGTCCGGCGGATCTGGCCAGTTCGGCGTCCGAGGCCAGCGTCCGCTACAGCGACCTGGGGCCCGTCGGCGTGTACTCCGACGGCTTCCTGCTCACCATCTACGGCTTGGCCCGCGAGGTGATCGACACGCACTCGCCGACGCTGCGTGCGGCGGCCATGGGCGAGACGAGGGCCGCCACCGGCAGCCCCGGAGGTCCCGCCGTGATCACCCTCCCCGAACCCGGTCCGGCGCCGGGCGCCCCCGGCCCCGATGCGGCGACCGCTCCGGGCACGACCGGCACCCCGGGTACCCCGGGCACCATGAGCGCAGTGGCGCCAGCCGCCGCCACCGGAGCCCCCACGGCACCGGCGCCGCATCCGGCCCCGATCGGCCTGGCTGCCCCCGATGCCATGGTCCGCGTCGTCGACGGCGTCGACCGGGCCCTCCTGTCGGTCCACGCGTCCGAGCCCGTCAGCGTCCACGCCGAGGCGGTGTTCTCGGTCGTCGCCGCCGAGCTGCAGCGCCAGGGGATGCCGCCGCCGCGCTTCGTCGCCGCCCCGCTGGGCGAGCCGGGGCTCTGGGGCCGGTACGACCCGACCACGCACACGATCACGCTGAACACGGCGGCCCGGGTCCCCGGATCATCGGGCCACCCAGCGTTCGCTCCGAGCGACCCGGCGGCCACCAGTCGCATGGTGGAGGTGATCATGCACGAGGCCCGTCACGCCGAGCAGACCTACCAGATGCTGCGGTACCGGCTGGCGACGGCGGCCGAGCGCGCCGCCTCCCTGAGCGGCATCGATCCTGCGCTCGCCCGGGCGGCGGCCGAAGGCGACGCGCTCAGCGGCATCCATGCCGCACGGAGCCTCGTCGAGGCAGCACGGGCGAACCCGCTCCCACCGGGGGACTCGCCGGCTCGCCGACTCGGCGAGGCGGCGTGGCAGGACATGGCCGGTCCCGGTCGGGCGAGCGGCGATTGGGCCCAACGGGTCGTGGCCAACCGGTCGGCGTTCGAGGCCCGTCTCGGCCAGACCGAGCAGGCCCGTCGTCTCGCCGAGGCACGACTCGCCGGGATCTCCTGGATCGAGTTCTGGCGCCGGACCGAACGCGCCGAGCTCAGAGAGCAGATCCTGCGGCTCCAGACGGACATCGTGGCGGTGCACCGGGACCTCGTGCTGGCCGACCGCATCTACCGCGGTCTCTTCTACGAGATCGACGCCTTCGCCACCGGCGAAGGGGCGAGCAGGCTGATGAGCCAGCGCATCGCCGCCCGCACCGCCTATGACCAGGCTGTGACCCGCCTCACCGGCGCCCGGACGGTGTTCGATGCGATCGTCCGTTCGGCGCCGGAGGAGCAGACGCGGGCTCTCACCCGCCTCAGCATCGCCGAGCAGGAGTTCGCCGATGCCCTGTCGCGACTCATCCCGCTGATACCCGACGATCCCCACGAGTTGCCGACCCCCTCCGCCGCGGCGACCGGGGCTCCGACCGGGCGGGCATCATGACCGGGTCCGCGACCCCGTTGTGGGGCCTGGTTCTCGACATCGAACGTCGCTGCCTCGAGCCCGGTGCCACCGCCCGATCCATCGCCGCCTGGCTGGGCGCCACCGCGGAACCCGTCGGTGAGAGCCGGCACCTCCTGATCGAAGCACCGCGTCATCCGTCGCTGCTCAACGTGTCGGTCGTGACCGAGTCGGCCGATGTCCGCCCGGACCACGTCACGCTCCGGTTCCCGATGCCCACCGCGCCGCACCTGTCAGAACTCGGACCGGCCGAGCGCTGGAAACCGGGCGCCCGGATGTCCTGGCAGCTCCCGTTCCACTGGCAGCCGGGGCCGAGCGGGTCGTACGGGGCGGTGATGCTCTTCGCCCACTCGGTGACCGACGATGCCGCAGCGGCGGATCCCCGCATCGGTGAGCTCGTCATCCGGATCGACCGCCCCTGACCGCGGACACGCCCGAGGCGACGACACCAACGCTCTCCCGCTCGTCGAAGGCTTGTGCGGGCGACAGGACTTGAACCTGCACGTCTTTCGACACCAGGACCTAAACCTGGCGCGTCTGCCATTCCGCCACGCCCGCGGCGACGGCCCCAACCATACCGATGCGGGTCACCGGTGAACGACCGTGCACCGATGACCGGGAACGCCGGACTCAGGGTCCGGACCGGGGGCGCCGATAGCCGTTCCGATGCCGGACCAGGATCCCGCCCGCCAGCGGATCGTCATCAACGAACGATCCCGAGCCGTGTTGCAGCTGCGCGCCGATTCCCTCGTCGGCCACTGCGAGGGCCCGCTCCTCGACTGCGGCGCCGTCACCGGGCTGCGCCTCCGCGATCTCGTGCATCCCGACGACCGTCTCCTCGTCGAGAGCGCTCTGAGGCAGAGCCACCCGGCCCACGCGGCGGTCCACCACCGGTTGGCCGGGCGACCGGGCGTGTGGGTCGAGACCGTGGTGGTCCCTGGTCCGGGCGGCATCTCGACGGTGCTGATGAGCGACATGACCGCCGAGCTCGGCCATCTCGACGACGTCCGTGAGGCGGAACGACGGGTCCGCTCGATGATCGACGTGCTCGTCCAGCCGTGTGCCGAGATCACCGCCGACGGCCACGTGACCCACGCCAACGGGGCCTGGCGGGAGGCGACGGGAGGCGCGCGCCACATCAGGGAGGCGCTGCGGGACGCCGTGATGGACATCGACGAGGTCCGCGGCTGGTCGATGGACCGCTCCCGACGGCTACGGATCCGCTGGACGACGACCGAAGCGGGCCTCTCGCTCGCCGTGGCCGAACCCGACGATGCGCCGGGCCGGGCCGGGACCAGGGCCACGGTCGACGTGATCGATGCCGTGACCGGACTGCTCAACCGCGCCGGGCTCGCGGAGCGCTGGGCGGGCCTCGAACCAGGCACGAAGGTCGCCGTGATCCTCATGGACCTGGCCGGGTTCCGTTCGATCAACGAGCAGCACGGGATGGCCGTGGGCGACATCGTCCTGCATGCCGTCGGCGAACGGTTCCGTTCGGCGACCCGGCCCGGTGACGTCGTCGCCCGTCTGGCGGGCGACGAGTTCGTCCTCGTGTGCCGCGACGTCGCCGACCCCTTCGATCTCATCTCCATGGCCAGTCGGCTGCGTGATGCGCTCGAGGACGACGTCGAGTTCGACGACCCGGTCTGGGGGCCCTGCCTGTGGCCGATCGCCGCCAACCTCGGTGCCGTGCTCGGCGAGTCCTCGACCGAGCTCGGTGAGCTGCTGCGCCAGGCCGACGAGTCGATGCACCACGACCGGAACCAGCGTCGGGCCGAGCTCATCGCCGAGCTGGACCGTCTGGACGGCGACCCGGGGGCGACGGACGAGCTCGATCAGGCCGACGACCACGAGCTCGATGAGGCCGACGACCACGAGCTCGATGAGGCCGACGACCACGAGCTCGACGATCGCTCCGCCGGGGAACGCCGTCCCGACGTCGACCACGACTCCGGCCGAGTTCCGGACCGGGACCTGGGTCGCGGGTCGGACGGCGACCTCCCCGGATCCCGCCGGACCCGGACGGCCCCGCCCGGGACCGGTGCCGGTGCGTCCGTCCACTTCCTGTCGGAGCGACGGAGCGAGCGCCCGACGGTCGACACAGGGTCGTCACCCGACGGTCGCCGGGTCGCCGACGACCCGGGCCCGTCCGGCGGCTCCGGGCGGACGCTTCCGTCCGGCCCGCCCGATCCCGCCTGAGCGGACTCCGTGGCGGGGACCGACCGCCGGCGACCGGTAGCGTCCTCCCATGCGAACGCCCCCGGGAGCCGGCAGCCGTCGAGTCGTCACGTGTGAGGACGGTCCCTACGGCCGCATCGAGCTCGACGTGCTCGAGGCCGGCCCATCGGACGGACCCGTCATCGTCTTGTCCCACGGCTTCCCCGAGAGTTCGTGGTCATGGCGCCATCAGGTCGCTCCGCTGGCCGCCGCCGGGTGGCACGTGCTCGCCCCCGACCAGCGCGGCTACGGCCGGAGCAGCGCCCCGTCGCAGGTCACGGCGTACGGGACCGACGAGCTGAGTGCCGATCTGCTGGCTCTGCTCGACGACGTCGGCGCCGAGCAGGCCGTGTTCGTCGGCCACGACTGGGGCGCCCTGCTCGTATGGGACCTCATCCGCCTGCATCCCGGTCGGGTCCGGGCGGCCGTCGGCGCCAGCGTGCCGTTCGTGGCCTGGCCCGCCCCGCCCCTCACCCTGATGCGGGCCGCCGCCGGTGACAACTTCTTCTACATCGTCTACTTCCAGGAGCTCGGCCCGGCCGAACGGGAGCTGGGGGCCGACCCCCGGCGAACGCTCGCCAACGTGCTGTGGGCCGCTTCCGGTCCGGCCGCCGACACGCTCGAGCGCAATCCCCGGCCGGCCGCCGGGACCGGCTTCCTCGACACGATGCCGCCCCCTCCCGCCGATGGGATCGGGGCGTGGTGCAGCGCCGAGGATCTCGACGCCTACGCCGATGCGTTCACCGCCTCGGGGTTCTTCGGACCGGTGAGCTGGTACCGCAACCTCGACGCCGACCATGAGCGGGTGAAGGCGGTGGACCTCGCCTCGCTCACCATGCCGGTGTACTTCATCGGAGGCGACCGCGACGGCGTGATCACCCGCGATCCCGGCGGCGTCGAGCGCATGCGGGCCCTGCCCGGCTACCGCGGTCACGCCATGCTGTCCGGAGTGGGCCACTGGACGCAGCAGGAGGATCCAGCCGGGTTCAACGCCGCCCTGCTCGGCTTCCTGGCCACCCTCTGAGCGGCGCAGCGATCCCCATGGCGACCCTCGTCTGCTTCCACGCCCACCCCGACGACGAAGCGATCGCGACGGGCGGCACCATGGCCCGGGCGGCGGACCTGGGCCATCGCGTCGTCCTCGTCGTCGCCACCGGCGGTGAGCACGGGGAGGTCCCCGACGACCTCGCGCCCGGTGAGTCCCTGGCCGACCGCCGCCACCGCGAGACCCTCGCGTCGGCCGAGGCCCTCGGGATCCACCGCGTGGTCCGTCTCGGATACGCCGACTCGGGCATGACCGGCTGGGACCAGAACGGCCATGACGGCGCCTTCATGAGGGCCCCTGTCGAGGAGGCCGCTGCCCGACTCGCCGCCATCCTGCAGGAGGAAGCGGCCGACGTGCTCACCGTCTACGACTGGCACGGCAACTACGGCCATCCCGACCACATCCAGGTGCACCGGGTCGGGCACCGTGCCGCCGAGCTGGCGGGAACGGCGCACGTCTACGAGGCGACGATGAACCGCGACGAGATGCAGCGCCTCACCGAGGCGGCCCGGGCCGCCGGGATCAGCATCGGGGACGAGCAGCCCGACGGCGAGGGCGAACGCACGCCGCAGACCGACGACGGCGAGCCCTTCGGCCAGCCCGAGAGCGAGCTCACGACGAGGGTCGACGTCGTGGCCTACCTCGACCGCAAGCGGGCCGCTCTCCGGGCCCATGCCAGCCAGATCTCGGACTCGTCGTTCTTCCTGCGCATGCCCGACGAGGTCTTCGCCATGGCCTTCGGGACGGAGTGGTTCACCCGGATCGGCGTGGAGCGGCACGGGATCGTCGAGGACTGGCTCGCCGGGCTCTGAGCGCGGAGCGTCCCGTCCATGACGCTGCTCGCCGAGGTCGCAGCGGTATCCGAGGCGCTGGCCGCCACCTCGTCGCGTCTGGCCAAGCGGGCCGAGCTCGGCGCCCTGCTGCGCCGGCTCGGGCCCGACGAGATCGAACCGGTCGTGGCGCTGCTGACCGGCGAGTTCCGCCAGGGGCGCATCGGCGTCGGCTGGGCGACCATGGCCGCCGTCGATCCCGGTCCCGCTCCGGCGGAGCCCCAGCTGACCGTCGCCGGACTCGACGCTGCGGTCGACGCCATCATGGGGACGACGGGCGGCGGCTCGGCGGCGGCCCGCACCGAGCTGCTCACCGACCTCCTCGGACGGGCGACGGCTGCCGAGCGGGTGCTCGTGCGACGCCTCTTCGGCGAGGGCCTCCGCCAGGGCGCGCTCGACGGCGTGATGACCGATGCGGTGGCGGCCGCCGCCGGGTGCCCGGTCGACGACGTGCGCCGGGCCGCGATGCTCACCGGGAGCCTGCCGACGGCCGCCCGCATCGCGCTGCTCGACGGCCCGACGGCGCTTCGCGCCGTCAGCCTGCAGGTCCTGCGCGGCGTCCAACCGATGCTCGCGTCGACCTCATCGGGGGTCGCCGCCGCCATTGCCGAGCTGGGCCTCAGCTCGGTCGAGTGGAAGCTCGACGGCGCCAGGATCCAGGTGCACCGCCACCACGACGAGATCCGCGTCTTCACCCGCTCGCTCCACGACGTGACCGCCCGGCTCCCCGGCGTCGTCGAGATCGTCCGTTCGCTGCCGTGCCGGTCCGCCATCCTCGACGGCGAGGCCCTGCTCATGGGGTCCGACGGACGCCCCCTCCCCTTCCAGGACGTCATGAGCCGCTTCGGCACCGCCGCTCCCGAAGCCGGCGCCGCCGGCACCGCCGCCCCCGACTCCGCCGACGACACCCCCGACTCCACCGACGACCGCCCCGACCCGGGTGCGGATCTGCTCGCCCCGTTCTTCTTCGACGTGCTGCACCTCGACGGCAGCGACCTCCTCGATCTCACCCTCGTCGAGCGCCTCGAACGGCTGGACCGGGTCTGCGGGGACCACCGCATCCCCGGCACCCTGACCGACGATCCCACCACCGCCGCCGCCGTGCTGGAGGAAGCCATGGCCCGGGGCCACGAGGGGGTCGTGGTCAAGGGTGCGTCGACGCGCTACGAGGCGGGGCGCCGGGGCAGCGCGTGGCGGAAGGTCAAGCCGGTCCGTACCCTCGATCTCGTGGTCCTCGCCGCCGAGTGGGGCCACGGCCGGCGCACCGGGAAGCTCTCCAACCTCCACCTCGGGGCCCGCGGGGCCGACGGCCGCTTCGTGATGGTCGGCAAGACCTTCAAGGGACTCACCGACGCGCTGCTCGAATGGCAGACGGCCGAGCTGCTGGCCCGGGAGGTGCGCCGCACGGGCATCACGGTCTGGGTCAGGCCCGAGCTCGTGGTCGAGATCGCCCTCGACGGCGTGCAGCGCTCGACGCGCTATCCCGGCGGGGTGGCCCTGCGCTTCGCCCGCGTCAAGCGGTATCGGACGGACCGCGATCCGGGCACCGCCGACACCGTCGCGACCGTGCAGGCGATGCTCGGTGGGCTGCACCGGGCGGAGCGTTCACCAGACGCCGACACGGACGACGAGGTCGGCTGAGCCCCTCGCTCCGGCGACGAGCCGGGCGTTGGCCTCGTCGGACCGCTGCACCCATTCCTCAGCCGCCTCGGGGCTGCGGCCGTGGG
>JBIKWW010000161.1:0-7605 GCA_044356125.1 Acidimicrobiia bacterium | reverse complement strand
CTGCGGCCAGCGCCCCGCCCGGGGCCGTCATCCGGTTGACCAGACCCATCCGCAGGGCCTCCTCCCCGCTCACCCCGCGACCGGTGAGGATCAGATCGAGGGCGTGGGACTGCCCGATGAGTCGGGGCAGCCGGACCGTGCCGCCGTCGACCAGCGGCACGCCCCACCGCCGGCAGTAGACGCCGAAGACGGCGTCCTCGGCGGCCACCCGCAGGTCGCACCACAGCGCCAGCTCCAGACCCCCGGCCACGGCATGGCCCTCGACGGCGGCGATCACCGGTTTGCCCAGATCGAGCCGCGTCGGGCCCATGGGCCCAGGGGTGTCGAGATCGGCGACGACCCGGTTGCCCTCCCCCGAGGCGACGGCCTTCAGATCGGCCCCGGCACAGAACGTGCCCCCCGCCCCGGTGAGGACGGCGACGTCCAGGTCGTCGGTGGCGTCGAAGGTGGTGAACACGTCGAGGAGGGCCTCGGCCGTGGCGCGGTCGACGGCGTTGCGCACCTCGGGCCGGTTGATGGTGACGACCAGGGTGCGATCGTGCACCTCGGCCAGCAGGATGGGGGTGCCCTCGGGTTCGGGCAGGGTCTGGCTCATCGGCCCATCCTGTCCTGCCCGTCCGGCCCGGCCCGTCCGGCCCGGCGCGCTGTGGGAGGCTGACCCGCCCCATCCCCGCCCTGGACCATGAGCACCGACCCCGACGCCCCCGAGATCCGCGCCCCCGAGATCCTGGCCGAGGCCGGCCGCCGCCGGACCTTCGCCATCATCAGCCACCCCGACGCCGGCAAGACCACCCTCACCGAGAAGTTCCTCCTCTACGCCGGGGCCGTGCAGGAGGCCGGTGCGGTCAAGGCCCGCGCCGACCGCCGCCGGGCCACCAGCGACTGGATGGACATGGAGCAGCAGCGCGGCATCTCCATCACCTCGACGGTGCTGCAGTTCGCCTACCGCGGCCATGTGGTCAACCTGCTCGACACCCCCGGCCACCGCGACTTCTCCGAGGACACCTACCGGGTGCTGGCCGCCGCCGACGCCGCCATCATGGTCCTCGACGCCGCCAAGGGCATCGAGCCCCAGACCCTCAAGCTCTTCGAGGTCTGCCGCAGCCGTCAGCTGCCGATCATCACCTTCGTCAACAAGTTCGACCGCCCCGGCCAGGATCCCCTCGACCTGCTCGACGAGATCGAGCGCCAGATCCGTGTCCGCCCCACGCCGGCCACCTGGCCGGTCGGTGATGCCGGCGACTTCCGCGGCGTCATCGAGCGCGCCACCGGGCGGTTCATCCGCTTCTCCCGCACGGCCCGGGGGGCGACCATCGCCGAGGAGGAGATCGTCGACCCGCAGACCGCCGCCGCCCAGGAGGGCGCCGCCTGGGAGCAGGCCCGCCAGGGCGAGCAGCTCATGGGTGAGATCGGCGCCGACGTCGACGTGGCGTCGTTCCTGGCCGGCGAGTCCACCCCCACGTTCTTCGGCAGCGCGCTGACGAACTTCGGGATCCGCCAGCTCCTCGACGCCGTCGTCGACCTCGCCCCCGCCCCTGCGCCCCGCCTCGACGCCGACGGCCACCCCCGCCCACTCGACGCCGGCTTCTCCGCCTTCGCCTTCAAGGTGCAGGCCAACATGAACCCCCACCACCGCGACCGGGTCGCCTTCGTGCGCGTGCAGTCGGGCCGCTTCGAACGGGGCATGACGGTCGTCCACGGCCGCACCCGCAAGCCCTTCGCCACCAAGTACGCGGCCTCCGTCTTCGGCCAGGAGCGCGACACCATCGAGGAGGCCTACCCGGGCGACATCGTCGCCCTCGTCAACGCCACCGACGTGAACATCGGCGACGCCCTCTACGTGGGCGCGCCCGTCACCTGGCCGCCCATCCCGACCTTCGCCCCCGAGCTCTTCGCCACCGTGCGGCCCCGCGACGTGAGCAAGCAGAAGCAGTTCCGCAAGGGCCTCGAGCAGCTCGGCGAGGAGGGGGTGGTGCAGGTCATGCACCGCGACGGCGATCCCACCCCGGTGCTGGCCGCCGTCGGCCAGATGCAGTTCGAGGTGTTCGTCCACCGCCTGCAGGGCGAGTTCAACGCCCCGGTCGAGCTGGGCATGGTGCGCGAGCGCATCGCCCGCCGCACCGACCGCACCACCGCCGACAAGATGCGCGGAACCCCCGGCATCGAGGTCCTGACCGGGGCCCACGGCGACATGCTGGCCCTCTTCGACGACCCCCGCTGGCTGGCCCGTCAGGCCGACGCCCATCCCGACTGGGTGCTCGACACCATCATGACGGGCGTGCTCGAGGGCTGACATCCGACCTCGGGCGCTCGCATCCCAACCCCCGGCAGGTCTGCATCCCAACCCCCGGCAGGTCCGGGGCCCGCAACCCCCTCGATCGGGGAGGTCGGGATGTCAACGGTCGCCGGTCGGTCGGGCCGCCTTCGGGTAGAGCACGGCGAAGAGCACGGCCAGGGCCGCCATCACCACGGCGCCGAAGAGCCAGTTGCGGCGGTGGGCCTCGAGCATGGCCTGACCGACGGCCGGGCGACCGATCACGGCCACCGAGACGGCGATGCCGACGGCCACGCCGAGCTGGAAGGCCGTGGTGCGCCCGGCCCCGGCCATCCCGAAGCGGTTCGGGGGGACGTCACGCATGGTCGCCCCCACCATGACGGCGAAGCCGGTGGAGGCCGACACCCCCAGGGCCAGCGTCATGGGCAGGATGGCGAGCAGGTAGTTGGACTGCTGATCGGCCATCAGCCAGGTCCACAGCAGCCCGGCGGCACCCGCAGCCGAGCACACCGCCGTGAGCGTGCGGTGCCCGACACGGTCGGCCACGCGCCCCAGAACCGGCGTGAGGAACGTCGTCAGCAGCGGCCCCGGGGCGATGGCGAAGCCCGCCTTGAGCACCGAGTAGCCCCACTGGGACTCGAGGAAGTTGGGCAGCTGCACGAGCCAGCCGAAGAAGCTGACGGCGAACAGCACCGCCCCGATCGTGCCCACCAGATAGGAGCGCGTCCGGTACAGGCCGAGGTCGAACAGCGGCGTGGGATGGCCGATCGACCGGCGCACGAACCCGATGGCGAGCACCACCGCGGCCACCACGCAGCCGATCGTGCGGCCGCTGGTCCAGCCCCAGCTCCCACCCTGGACGATGGCCAGCACCAGCACCCCGACGGCCAGCGAGGCCATGGGCACACCGATCAGATCGACGCGCCGGGGCACCTGCTCCGCCCGTGACTCCTGCATCACCCGCAGACCGACGGGGATCCCGATGAAGGCGATGGGCACGTTGATGAGGAACACCGCCCGCCACCCGGCGCTCTGCACGAGCATCGCCCCGAGCGTGGGGCCGACGGCGGCGGCCAGCCCACCCGAGATCCCCCACACGCCCACCGCCGCCTGCCGCCGCTCGGGCGGGAAGGCACTGAGCACGAGCGCCAGACCGGCCGGGAACAGCAGCGAGCCCCCGACCGACTGCACCACCCGGCCGCAGATCAGCGCCGGGGCACTCCAGGCCAGGCCCGACAGCACCGACCCGGCCCCGAAGACGAACAGCCCGGACAGGAAGCACTTCTTGCGGCCCCGGGTGTCGGACAGCCAGCCCGAGATGAGCAGCAGCGAGGCGACCCCGATGTTGTACGCCGTGAACACCCAGCTGAGCGTGCCCCGCGACGTGCCGGGGAAGGCGGCCGCGATCTTGCCGAACGCCAGCGAGATCACCGTGACCTCGAGCGACACCATGAACCCGGCGATCGACGCCACGGCGAGCGTGCCCCAGGAGCGGGCGGTCACCGTCACCGGCGAGGGCCCGGAAGCGGTCGCAGCCGTGCTCACACCTCGATCCCGCCGACGTGACGGAAGGGGACGCTCTTGAGGCCCGTGAGCCAGTAGGCGGCGCTGGGGGCGCCGAGGTGGAGCGCGACGTCCTCGGCGGCCAGCTCGGACTCGCCGTCGGTGCCGATGACCGTGACGGTGTCGCCCACGGCCGGTGACGGCACGGCGCTGACGTCGATCACCGTGTACTCCGCCGAGACCCCCATCACCGGGCAGCGGACCCCCTTGCACAGCATGTGGGCCTCGGTCGCCGTGGGGCCCCGGCGGTAGCCGTTGTCCATGCCGAGGAGGATCACCCCGGTGGTGGTGCCGTCGGGCCGGTCGCCGATGTGGATGATCTGCGCGCGTAGTGATCGCAGGGCCTTGCGGAAGCCGTCGTGCTCGGCGCGGGCGCCCGTCATGGGATGCAGGCCGAAGGTGAGGTGCCCGGGGGAGACCGTGTTCAGCGGATCCGGGAAGCCCTGCGACATCACCGAGCTGGCGGCCGCCTGGGCGAAGCGGATCGTCACGCCCGTGCGGTCCTGCACCTCGGCCACGGTGGCGGCGAAGGCCGCCAGGCGACCGGCCGACCAGCGGGCCCCGTCCGCGTCGGAGAACGGGATGTGGGTGTAGACGCCCTCCAGGCGCAGGCCCGGCGTGTCCACCACGGTGACGGCGAAGTCGACGGCCCGGTCGAGGCGGACCCCGAGGCGACCCATCCCGGCGTCGACCTTGATGTGCACGTCGATCGGCGAGGGCCGGGACCGGGCGACCCGGGCCAGGGCCTCGACGTCGGCCGGGTTCATGACCGTCGGCGTCAGACCGTGGGCCACCACCTCCTCCAGACCATCGGGCAGCGACGCGCCGTAGAGCAGGATCGGCAGACCGACCCCGGCGGAGCGGGCGGCGATGGCGTCGTCGACGTTCGCCGTGGCCAGGCCCTCCACCCCGAGCGTCTCGAGATGCCGGCACACCGGCACCATCCCGTGGCCGTAGGCGTTGGCCTTCACCGGCACGATCACGCTGCGGCCCGGACCCGCCATGGCCCGGATGAGGCCGATGTTGTGGGTGATGGCGTCGAGGTCGATCTCGGCCTCCACCGGCCGGGTCGGCCTCACCGGGCCAGCTCCAGCAGGCAGTCGGCCGCCAGGGCCTGCAGGGGCGCCGCGTCACGGTCGTCGGGGACGATGTGGCGGGGCCGCACGCTGGGGCTGGTGGCCTTGTTGGACATGGCGTTGTAGGTCAGCGTGATGAGCCGCCGGGGCCACGGCGACATGTTGGCGGTGGATCCGTGCAGGGTGTTGACGTCCATGAAGATCACCGACCCGGCCGGGCCCGTGGGGGCCTCGATGCCGCGCTCGGTGACCTGCGCCTTGATGGTGTCGAGATCGGCGTAGCGGAACGTGTAGGAGGTGCCGCCGTCGGACCGATCGGGCATGTCGCCCACGTGGCGGTGCGAGCCGGGCACGAGCATCAGGGGCCCGTTCAGGGAGGTGAACGGATCCAGGAAGATCAGCGTGTTCACCATGCGGGGCGTGGCGATGTGGTCGTCCTCCTGGTAGCCCGGGTAGTCCTGGTGCCAGAACCAGGCGTCGCCGTGGAAGGCGGCCTTGCAGTTCACGCCGAGCTGGAAGACGTAGACGTCGTCGTCGAGCAGCTCCCGGGCCGCCGCCAGCAGCACCGGATGGTGGACCAGGCGCTCGAACACGGGCGAGAACAGGTGCGGGTTGGACAGGGTGCGCACGGTGCGCCCGTCCTTCTCGAACAGGACGTGCGCGGCCGGGGCGGCGCCCCCGACCAGCCGGTCGACCTCGGCCAGGACCACGCCGATCTCGCGCTGGTCGAGGAGCTCGGGCCGGAACGCGAAGCCCCGCTCGCGGTAGTCGTCACGGAAGCCGCTCATGGGAGCGACCGTACTCCCCGGCCCGGCCCGGCCCGGCCCGGCCCCGCCCGGCCCCGCCTGTACCGGCGCGACGGTGGTCGCCCCCGACCCGGGACCTACGCTGCGGCGGTGCCCCGCATCGCCCTGGTCACCACGCCCGCCGCCGCCGGGCTCGATCCCGACGAGCAGCCGCTGCGCACCGCCCTGGCCGCAGCGGGGGCCGACGTGGTGATGGCGCCCTGGCGGGACCCGGCCGTCGACTGGGCCTCGTTCGACCTCGTGCTGCTGCGCTCGCCGTGGGACTACGTCGAGCACCTGGCCGAGTTCCTGGACTGGCTGCGGCGGGTCGACGCGATGGCCCCGCTGCGCAACCCGGCCGCCGTCGTCGAGTGGAACCTCGACAAGCGCTACCTGGAGGAGTTGGCGGGGGCCGGTCTCCCGGTGATCCCCACCACCTGGCTCACCCCTGGCGACACCTGGCGCTGGGACGGGTCCGCTGACCTCGTCGTGAAGCCGGCCGTGGGCGCCGGCAGCCGTGACCTCTCCGTCTACCGGGCCGGGGTGCCCGGCCACGGCGAGCGGGCCGAGGCCCACGTCGCCCGGCTCCTGGGCGAGGGCCGGGAGGTGATGGTCCAGCCCTGCCTGCGCTCGATCGCCGAGCAGGGCGAGTGGCCGATGGTCTACGTGGAGGGCCGCTTCAGCCACACCGCCTCCAAGCGGGTGCCCGTGCCCGAGGGGTCCGTGACCGCCGACTTCTTCGTGATGGAGCAGATGGCCGAGGCCACGGCGACCCCCGACATGATCGCCGTCGCCGACGCCGCCATCGCCGTCGTCACCGAGCGCTTCGGCACCCCCCTGTACGGGCGCGTCGATCTCGTGCGCGACGACGAGGGCGCCCTGCGCGTCCTCGAGGTCGAGCTGGCCGAGCCCTCGCTGTTCCTCCTCCAGGCGCCGTGGGCCGCCGCCCCCATGGCCGAGGCCTTCGTCCGCGCCGCCGGGGACCCGTAGCCGATGATGAAGCAGCTGCGGGGCGACCACGGGGCCCGGCCGCGGGAGAGCACCCCGAACGGCGAACGGGGGGTGTTCCGCCCCCCTCCCGAGGATCGCCCCGCCATGCTCGACCTGCTCATCGTGCGCGACCCCAAGGAGGCCGCCCACAAGTGCACGCTCACGCCGCTGCGCGGCACGCCCGGTGTGCGCTTCGTCGCCTACCGGCCCGGGGCGCGCATCGATGCCGGCGCGCGCCTCCTGCTGCATCCCGACGGCGACGAGCTGGGCCCCGACGACCATGGCGCCCCCCTGCTCCTGGTGGACTCGTCGTGGCGGAAGCTCCCGACCGTGCTCGCCATGATCGATGGTGACCTCACGCCCCGCCGCCTGCCGGCCCTGCGCACCGCCTACCCGCGCGCCAAGCCGGCCATCGACCCGGGCGACGGCCTGGCCTCCATCGAGGCCCTGTACGCCGCCCTCCGCCTCACCGGCCACGACCGGCCGGACCTGCTCGCCGCCTACCGCTGGCGTGACGAGTACCTCTCGCTGAACGCCGAAGCGCTCAGGTGATCGCCCCGCCGGCGCGCAGGGCGGCGATCTCCTCCGCCCCGAGGCCGGCCTCGGTGAGGATCTCGTCGTCGTGCTGGCCGCGCACCGGGGCGTGGCGGCGCACCGACGGCGGGGTGGCCGAGAACCGCGAGCCGAAGCCGATGCTGCGGTAGGGGCCGAAGCGCTCGTGCTGCTCGATGGGCAGGGCGGCGACCATGTCGTCGAGACGCACGACCGGGCTGGCCGGGATGTCGTGACCCCGGCAGAACGCCTCCCAGTGCGCGGTCGTTGCGTGAGCAACGATCTCGCCGACGCACTGGTAGAGCCAGTCGGCATGGACGATGCGTGATCGCTCGCTGCGCATGCGCTCGTCGTCCATCAGCTC
>JBIKWW010000160.1:0-7609 GCA_044356125.1 Acidimicrobiia bacterium | reverse complement strand
CGACTTCGAGGGCGTCTCGATCGCCCAGGTGCGCGAGCTGGAGTCCCGGGGGCTGTTCACCGCCGAGCGAACGGCCTCGGGTTACCGCAAGTTCTACGACGCCGACCTCGGCCTGATCCGGTCGCTGCTCGACCGTCACGGTTCGACGCTGTCGCGTCCGGTGCGTCGGCGGGGCAGTGGCACCCCGCTCCCCGAGACACCTCCGGCCCATCCGGCCCTGGCCGGCCCGACCGCCCGGGGGTCGGCCGGGCGCAGTGCCCGGGTCCGGCCCGGCGACGCCGATCCCGACGACGATCACGGCCGGGTCGGCTCCGACGAGCAGCTTCCGGGTGAGCCGGAGCGGCGCCATCCGGCCGCCGCCGCCCGCCGTGCCCGCGCCGAGGCGGCGCTGGCGTCGCTGGCCTCGGGATCGATGGCCAGCACCTCGGGATCGGAGGCCGGTCCGGGAGCCGGTTCAGGGGGCGGCTCCGCCCTCGGAGCTCCGGCCAGTGGATCGGCAGGAGCTGCTGAACGTCGAGGTGGCGGAGTTCCCGCCGTAGGGTCCTCCGGTGCGTCCGATGACGAACAGGACGCCACCCGGGCGGGCCGTACCCGCGGGCTGGCGCTCGTGCGTCCGGCCCCCTCCACGGGCCCGGCCAACGGCGCCCAGGTTCCGGCGGACGGTTCCGGTGGACGGGCCGCCGATCCGGAGGTGCGCGCCGGGCTGCGGTCGTTGGCCGGTGGGGCGTCGGGGGTGAGCCTGTCGATCGGCGAGCTGGCGACGGCATCGGGGCTGACGATCGAGCAGGTCCACGAGTTGGAGTCACAGGGGCTGGTTCGGGGGCGGACGGTCTTCAGCGAGTCCTTCTACGACGAGGACGCCTTGCTCGTCGCCCATCTCGCCCGCCGGTTCCTGAGCTTCGGGCTGGAACCCCGTCACCTGCGCATGTTCCGGCTCACCGCCGAGCGGGAGGCCGCGTTCTACGAGCAGCTCGTCACGCCGCTGCTCCGCCGCCGGGGGACCGAGGCGCACGAGCAGGCGCTGGGCGCGCTCGACGAGATGCTCGAGATCGGCCAGCAGCTGCGGGCCGTGACCGTGCGCCAGGTGCTGCGCGCCGCCATCGAGCGGTAGGGCGGCCACGGCCGGTCGGACGGCCGCCCGCACCGTCACTTGTAGGGTGGGGCCATGGTCGAGCTGACGGTGGTCGACGTGCGCACGGTTCAGGGTGGCGAGTACCCGCTCGTGCTGCTGCGGGCCACCGATGCCGATGGGCCCTACCGGGGCAAGGTTCTGCCCATCGCCGTCGGGCCGGCCGAGGCCCAGGCGATCGCGCTCGCGCTGCGCAAGCGGGAGACGCCGCGGCCCATGACCCACGACCTGTTCGTGCAGTCGCTGACGGCGCTGGGTGTCGGCGTCGAACGGGTCGTCATCACCGAGATGCGCGACCGGGTGTTCTACGGCGAGCTCCACCTGCGATCGGGATCGGGGGTCCAGGTGCTGTCGTGCCGCCCTTCTGACGGCATCGCCATCGCCTTGCGGACCGACGCCACGCTCAGCGCCGGTGAGGAGGTCATGGACGAGCACTGCGTCGAGGATCCCGACGCCGAGCCGGCCGAGGAGGAGGCCGAGCAGGTGATCGAGGAGTTCCGCTCGTTCATCGAGGACATCTCGCCGGACGACTTCCGCGAGCGTTGATACGCGCGCTTACATCGTTGACCGGTGGCGGCTGATCCCCTACGATCATCCGAATCACCCGCGTGAGATTCGCGAGGCCGTATGTCCACCACTTCCCCCACCACTCCGGCTGTCACATCCTCCTCTGGCTCCGGCACCGCCGCGGAGCGATCCGCCGCGGTCGACGGCTTCCGGGGGCCGCAGGTCTGCGAGATCGTCGGCATCACCTACCGTCAGCTCGACTACTGGGCCCGCACCAACCTGCTCAGGCCGTCGATCGCGGATGCCCGGGGGTCGGGCAGCCAGCGCGTCTACAGCTACCGCGATCTTGTCGAGCTCAAGGTGATCAAGTCCCTGATCGACGGAGGGGTGTCGCTGCAGTCGGCCCGGACCGCCATCGACTACCTGCGCGAGCACCTCGGCGAGCAGCTCGCCTCGGTCACCTTCGTGATCGCCGGCAACACCCCGATCCTGGTGAGCGACGACGGCGAGCTGATCGACGTGGTCCGCCGGGGTCAGGGGGTTCTCAACATCCTCCCCCTCGGCCCGGTGGTCTCCGACCTGGATTCCAAGCTGTTGCTGCTGACGCCGATGAACACCGCTTCCGACCGGGCTCCCGCCGACCCGGGCTCCGGGTCGGCCGACGTCGCCGCGACCGGCGCTGTGACCGGCGCTGCGACCGTCGTCGGCTGACCGTCCGGAGCGGGGGTCGGGCCGGGTGGACGCTCAGCTCCGACGGTCACCGCTGCACGGCGTGCACGTTGCCGCCGGTGCCCGGATGACCGGTTTCGGGGGTTGGGAGATGCCCCTGTCCTATCCGGCCGGCACGGTCGCCGAGCACCTGGCCTGCCGTCAGGGCGCCGCCGTGTTCGACGTCTCGCACCTCGGCACCGTTCGGGTGTCGGGGCCGGGGGCGCTCGAGGTCCTGCAGTCGACGCTGACCAACGATCTCGCCCGCATCGCCCCCGGCCGGGCCCAGTACTCGCAGCTGCTTCATCCGACGGACGCGTGGGTGGTCGACGACGTCATCGTCTGGTGGGTGAGTGAGCACCGCTTCGACGTCATGCCCAACGCATCGAACACCGACCGCCTGACCGGTGCACTGGCGGAGGCGGTGGGCGGCGGCGGGTCGACGGTGGAGGTCGAGGACGTCACCGTCCGGCGCGCCGTCATCGCCGTGCAGGGGCCCGGTGCAGCCCGGGTGATGGCGGTCGTGGCACCCGATGTCGTGATCGAGCGGTTCGCTGTCCACGGGGGCACGGTCGCCGGCGTCGGGTGTGTCGTGGCCGGCACGGGCTACACGGGAGAAGCCGGTGTCGAGATCGCCGTGCCCGCCGACCGGGCGGCCACCGTGTGGCAGTCGTTGGTGGCCGCCGGTGCGGTCGCCGCCGGGCTCGGGGCCCGCGACACCCTCCGGCTCGAAGCCGGTCTCCCCCTGCACGGCCACGAGCTCGGTCCGGGCATCACCCCCGACGACGCCGGTCTGTCGTGGGTGGTGCGGACGGACAAGGGATCCTTCCGGGGCTCGGAGGCCCTGGCCCGGATCCGCTCCGGGGCGCCCCGGCGACGGCTGCGCGGGCTCCTGGGCGATGACCGCCGCCCCCTGCGGGCCGAGGCGGAGGTGACCGACACCGGCGGGCGCGTCATCGGCCGCACCAGCTCGGGAAGCTTCTCCCCGGTCCTCGAGCGCGGCATCGCCCTCGCGTTCCTCGACCCCGATGTGGCCGATGGGGCCGAGGTCGGCGTCGACGTGCGCGGGCGCAGCGTCAGCGCCCGGGTGGTGCGGCCTCCGTTCGTGCGCCGCGGCGGCTGACGGACACGTCGCCCGACGAGTTGCCCGACGAGTTGCCGGTCAATCGAACAGATCGGGCTGCTCGCGGGTGATGCGGTCCCACAGGGGTTGGAAGTTGAACCAGCCGCCGACGTGGGAACCGACCTGGGTGGCCGTGAGCGCCGCCATGTCCGGGCGGATCTGGACGGGGGTGCCGGCCGCCTCGGCCATGAGCTGGGCCTGGCAGCTGCGCTCCATGGTGATGAACCACCAGGCGGCCTCGTCGACGGTGTGGCCGACGGTCAGCAGCCCGTGGTTGCGCAGGATCACGGCCTTGCATGATCCGAGCGCAGCGCCGATCCGGCGGCCCTCCTCGGTGTCGAGCACGACGCCGGTGTAGTCGTCGAAGAGGGCGTGGTCGTTGTAGAAGGCGCACACGTCCTGGGTGATCGGATCGAGGAGGCGGCCCAGCGTCGACCACGTCTTGCCGTACACGGAGTGCGAATGGGCGGCTCCGATCACGTCGGGCCGGGCGGCGTGGACCTGGGAGTGGATGGCGAAGGCAGCGGCGTTCACCGGGCGGCCACCGTGGACGACCGTGCCGTCGTGGCGGACCAGCAGCAGATCCGACACCCGGATCTGGCTGAAGTGCATGCCGAAGGGGTTCACCCAGAAGTGGTCGGTCAGCTCCGGGTCGCGGGCGGTGATGTGTCCGGCGACGCCTTCGTCGAAGCCGAACTTGGAGAACAGGCGGAACGCCGCAGCGAGGCGCTGCTTGCGGTGGAGCCGCTCCTCCTCGACGGTTCGGCCGTCGAAGGGGCGCAGTGCGTCGGCACCGGTCCCGGTGGCGAACTGCTCGAGGGCGTTGGCCGGGGTGCTGTCGGTCTCGATGGTGGACATGGCCGCTCCTGGGTCTGCTTCGGGGTCGACGGATCGGATCTGTACCGCACGCTACCGGCGCGCGAGTCTCCGAACATGACCCTGATCACCGAAGACCCCTCCTCGCTGGGGCTCGATCCCGCCCGCCTGGCTCGGATCAGGCCGGTGCTCGGCCGCTACGTCGATGACGGACGCCTGGTGGGCTGGCAGGTCCTGGTCTCGCGTCGCGGCCAGGTCGTGCACCACGACGTCTACGGCTCGGCCGACCGCGAGCAGGGCCGGCCGGTCGCTGCCGACACCGTCTGGCGCATCTACTCGATGACGAAGCCCATCACCTCGATCGCAGTGCTCATGCTGATGGAGGAGGGCCGCCTGGAGTTGCGTGATCCCGTCGCCCGCTTTATCCCGTCCTTCGCCGACGTGCGCGTGTACCGCGGCGGCCCCGCCACCAACCCGGGCACGGTCCCGGCGGTGGAGCCGGTGCGCATCTGGCACCTGCTCACGCACACGTCGGGCCTCACCTACGGGTTCCACCACGCCGGGGCGACCGACGACGTCTACCGTCTGCGTGGCTTCGAGTGGGGGACCCCGCCCGGGATGGACCTCGCCGCCGCGTGCGACGCATGGGCGTCGATGCCGCTGGCGTTCCAGCCCGGAACCGAATGGAACTACTCGGTGTCGACGGATGTGCTCGGACGTGTGGTCGAGGTCGCCTCGGGCATGAGCCTCGATGCGTTCTTCGAGGAGCGGATCTTCCGGCCCCTCGGCATGACCGACACATCGTTCTGGTGTGCCGCTGACGACCAGCGGGACCGGTTGGCGGCGCTCTACTCCCCACACCCGCAGACCCGCCTGGCCGTCCGCAACGACGCCATGGGCGCGGCCGCCCTGAGCCGCCCGGCGATGCTCTCGGGAGGGGGAGGTCTGGTGTCGACGGCGGCCGACTACCACCGCTTCTGCCGGATGATCCTGGGGCGGGGGGCGGTCGACGGCGTGCGGCTGCTCGGCTCTCGCACGGTCGACTACGCAGCACGGAACCACCTGCCCGGCAACGCCGATCTGTTCACCTTCGGCCGCCCGCTGTTCGCCGAGGTGAGCTACGAGGGAACCGGCTTCGGGCTCGGCTTCGGGGTGGTGGTCGACGCGGCCCGGGCCAAGTCGCTCTGCTCCGACGGCGAGCTGTCCTGGGGCGGGGCGGCCTCCACCGCCTTCTGGGTGGACCCGCGGGAAGAGGTCATCTGCGTCCTGATGACCCAGCTGCTGCCGAGCTCCACCTGGCCGCTGCGCAGCCAGCTCCGCCAGGTCGTCTACCAGTCGCTGGTGGACTGACCGCAGCGGGTCCCGGAGGCCCGCCGCTCAGAGCTTGATCATCACGTGCTTCAGCTCGGTGTAGGCGTTCAGCGCCTCCATGCTCATGTCCTTGCCCATGCCGCTCTGCTTGTAGCCGCCGTGCGGCATCTCCGAGACGAGGGGGCCGTGGTCGTTCACCCACACGGTGCCGAACTGCAGGGCGTTGGCCACGCGCATGGCCCGGCCGACGTCGCTGGTCCACACCGAGGCGGCGAGACCGAAGTCCACGCCATTGGCCCAGGCGACCGCCTGCTCCTCGTCGGCGAAGCGCTGCACCGACACGACCGGCCCGAAGACCTCCTTCTGGACGATCTCGGCGTGCTGCTCCACGCCGGCGACGACCGTCGGCTCGAAGAAGAAGCCTGCGCCTGCGCCCGGGCGCCCGCCCGTCACCACCGAGGCGCCGGCGGCCACCGCCCGGTCGACGAAACCGGCGACCCGCTCGCGCTGCTCGGCCGAGATGAGCGGCCCGAGCTCGGTCGCCTCGTCGGTCGGATCACCCATGACGAGGGAGCCGGCGGCGGCACCGAGCGCGCTCACGAAGTCGTCGTAGACCCGGGGAGCCACCATCACCCGGCACGACGCCGTGCAGTCCTGGCCGGCGTTGAAGTAGCCGAAGACCTTGACGCCGTTGACGGCAGCCTCGATGTCGGCGTCGTCGAACACGAGCACGGGGGCCTTGCCGCCCAGCTCCAGGTGGACCCGCTTGAGGGTGTCGGCGGCGGCACGCATGATCGTCTTGCCCGTGGTGACCTCGCCCGTCAGGGAGACGACGGCGACCTTCGGGTGGGCCACGAGGGCGGCGCCGCAGTGCTCGCCGTCGCCGGTGACCACGTTGAGCACGCCGGGCGGGAGGATCCCGGCGGCGAGTTCGGCGATGCGAAGCGCACTCAGCGGCGTCAGCTCACTGGGCTTGAGCACGACGGTGTTGCCGGTGGCCAGCGCCGGACCGATCTTCCACCCGGCCATCATCATCGGGTAGTTCCAGGGGGCGATGAGCCCGGCCACCCCGAGCGGCTCGCGGCGCAGGATCGACGTGTAGCCGGGCAGGTACTCGCCGGGGTTCTGCGGGGCGGTGAGGCTGCGGGCGGCACCAGCGAAGTAGCGGAGGTTGTCGATCAGGAAGTCGAGGTCGAGGGGGGCGTGCTGCACCGGTTTGCCGCAGTTGCGCGACTCGAGTTCGACCAGGGTGGCCCGGTCGGCGTCGATGGCGTCGGCGAGGGCATGGAGCGAAGCGGCCCGGCTGGCCGGTGTGGTCGCCGCCCAGGCCGGGAACGCCGCTGCGGCGGCCTCCACGGCCCGGTCGACGTCGACCGTTCCGGCGGACGCGACCCGGGCGATCTCGGCTCCGGTGGCGGGATCGAGGACGGAGTCGGTGCGGCCGTCGGCCGTCGGAGTCCAGTCCCCGCCGACGAAGATGCCGGACGGGATGTTGGCGAGTGCGGACATCGTCGGACGCTACCGCGGCCCGCCTTCCCGGAGCGGGTGGCGCCCGGCCAGGACAGCGTCGGCCAGGTCCGGCCAGGCGTCGAGCGCCCAGCGTCCGAAGTCGGTGTCGGTGACGACGACGAGCGAGCACCCGGTGGCCGGGTCGACCCAGAGGAACGATCCGGAGCGACCGAAGTGGCCGAACGTGGTGGTCGAACAGGTCCGGCCTGTCCAGTGGGGGGCCTTCCCACCCCGGATCTCGAAGCCGAGGCCCCAGGGGTTGGGGTCCTGGCGGCCGAAGCCGGGCAGCACTCCGGCCAGGCCGGGCCACCAGGGGCGGGTCGCACCGGCCAGGGTCTCGGGGTCGACGAGCCGGGGGGCGAGCAGCTCGGCGGCGAAGCGGGCCAGGTCGGCCGCCGAGGATCGGTATCCCGAGCCGGGATGCCCGTCGACCGTGGTCGCCGCCATCCCGAGTGGCTCGATCACGGCGGCGCGCACGTAGTCGGGGAAGGCGATGCCGGTTGCCT
>JBIKWW010000159.1:0-7669 GCA_044356125.1 Acidimicrobiia bacterium | reverse complement strand
GTCGCTTCGGCTCCGCCGATGTGGGATTGGCTCATCGTGGGCCATGCGTTCGATCGCCGGGTGCACATCGCCGAGCGACTGGTCCGGTCGTCGCCGGAACTCGACGGTGTCGTGAGTGGTGGAGGTTGGCTCGGCAAGGTCCCGCGGTGCCACGTCCCCGGACCAATCCCCAATGCCCAACTGGCGGACCTGTACTCCAGGTCGGGAGCGGTGATCTCGGTGGGTCGCGGCGAAATGCTCGCCAATGTGGTGTTCGAGGTTCCGGCGCGAGCGGTGGGCCCTCGTGTGTTCGAGGTGGCTCTCGCCGGGGCACCGCAGATCCTCGTGCCGCAGGGAGAGCCTGTGGCCGAGGAGCGGGCAGTGGTCGACATGATCGCCGCCGACGACGCCGGTGTCGTGGAACTCGTGATCGAGATCAAGGCTCGGCCCCGGCAGGTCCGGGCGAAACTCGTCGAGTTGCAGGAAACCGTTCTCCGGAACCATCTGTATCGGCATCGGGTGGCGACGTTGGTCGGCCGGCTGTGAACCGGGCCCTACTCGAGTCAGGAAGAGCCCGCGGGGACGATCCGGTCGCCCGGTCGGCTCTCCGAATCTGCACGGCTGCCGGCGTGGTCGTGGCAGTCACCATGACGCTCGGATGGATCGGTGCGGTTACTGACGCGCACGGCAGCGTCGCCGCGCTCCTGCTCCTTCCGGCGCTTGGCCTGGCGGGTTGCACAGTCTGGTTCCTGCGGCGGGACCTGATCGAGGCATGGCCGATCGCAGCGATGGCAGCGGGTGTCGCGGCCTTCGGGCTGCTGTTCCTCGTCATGCTCGATCCCGCTCCCTTCCCCACCCCGGACGGGCCCTACGTCTACAAGGACCCGACATTGGCGGTCGAGGTCCAACGATGGAGTGGGGATCTTCCCCCGGACAACCTGCTCCCCACGGCGGTTGCTGCATTCCTGGTCGATGATGTCGACTTCCGTCGGCATCGCCCGATCATGCCGGGCCAGGAGGTCACCAACCGGACCGTCGGTGCACCGTTGCTGATCTCGGCGGTGATGCGACTCGGTGATGATCCGTTCCCGAAGGACAGCGTCGGCCGATTCGACTACGTGGGATCGAGTTGGCCCGATGTCCGGACCCATCTGACCAGCGCCCGAGAGCGATTGGGTTTGTCGATCGGGATCATGCTGAATGCGCTCATCGTGCTCCCGATCGGTGGACTTGCCCACGTTGCGATCCGGAACCGGAAGCTCGCACTGTTGACGACCGGTGTGCTGGTCGCTTCACCGCTGTTGGTCGTGCAGACCTTCTTCACCTGGCCGAAGGCCGCGACCGCGTTCGGAGTTCTCACCGCTCTTCTGGCGGTCGTCGCTGCGGACCGGCCGAGCGGTGACCTCCGTGGTGACATGGCCATCGGGTTCTTCTGTGCACTGGCCGGCTGGATGCATCCCATGGGGTTCCTGTTCGTCCCGGCCGTGATCGCGGTGGGGATGGTCCGGGGTCCGCTGAGGCCGGTTGCACCCGTCGCGCGCTCGGCTGGAATCCGCGTGCTCACCATCGGTGTGCTGCTCGCCCCGTGGTTCATCTGGAAGTGGTGGCTGATCCGGATTCCGTCGGATCTGCTGCAGCAGAACAACAGTGGATCCGGCCTGCTCGGCCAGGTGGGTGTTCGCGCCCGTAATGCCGCAGCGCTCTACGACACCGGCCTGTTCGATGCATTCGCTGCCACCGATCTGGCCCAGTCGTGGCGGATGCTGACCACGACGGCGTGGGGTGCAGCAGGTTCCCTGGTGATCCTGGTTCCGTTCTGCTTTCTTCCAGGACCCAGCGCCGAAGACCAGACGACGAGACGTCTCCTCGTGCTGTTCGCCGGGCTCGGGGCTCTCGCGGTAACCGGGGTGTTCGGGATCCCTCAACCCCTTGCGGTCCATGGCTTCATCGCCGTCATCCCGGTCGCAGTGATCGCAGCCGTCGGCTCGGCAACCGCCTTCTGGTCCGAACGGACGGTCGCCTTCCTGCTGCTGGCCTCAGCCGTTCCCGCCTGGGTCCTCATGGCCCGCTGGACGGTGCCCATGATCGGCTGACGACACGGTCAGCGGTAGTAGCCGATGACGTCGATGATGAACTGGGTGGCCTGGCCTGCACACCGGAGCTTCACCCTGCTCAGCGAATCGACAGCGGTCGTGGTCGTCGACGCGATCGTCATGCCGTTGTTGATCCAGTTGGTCGTGGAGGTTCCGGGAAACGGTACGGCATTGGAGTACAGGGTGGCGTAGCCACCACCCACGGTATCGGTGATGGTCAGGTTGACGAGTGCCCCCGACGAACCCTGCGGTACCGCGGTCTGCACCGGGTTGGTACCGGACCGCCCGAGAGCGAGGCTGACGACCCGGTCGGAGCCCGCCGTGATGGCTCCATCGCCTCCGGAAGCGGCGAATTGGACCTCGCCCGGACGCGAGTCGTAGGCGCGTAGTGGAGCCGCCAGGAGGTGCAACTGCCCGGACGCGCTCGCTCCGGCCACCTTCCGGAATTGGGCGACACCGGCAGACGCAGACCCGGCCGTGACGCATGCCCAGATGTTTCCCGCGCTGTCTCGCACCAGGTCCCCGAGGTCGTACGTGCCGTCGGTCGGTGGCCCCGGAACGCTCGAGTGCTGCCCCAGTCCGAACCGGCCGGAGGCGTAGATGCTGTAGCCGTTCGTGGTGGACCCGTAGACGCCGTATCCGTCTCGGCTGGAACCGAACACACCGGCGCCTGCGCTGCTGTCGGCGACGCCGCGGAGCCCGTCGGCCAAACCGGATGCGGAGGAGTTCTCCCCGATGAAGGCCGCCCCGCCGACCGTAGTCTTCGTGAGCTTGGTGTCCGCCGTGCCCGTGTTCGAGACGCCAACGAGCAGCGTCTGATCGGCGGCTGCAGCCGGTTCCGCGCTCAGCGCAACGTGGCCTACCGTGATCGAAGCGAGCAGTCCAGCGCCCTTCAACATGTCACGCCGGGAGGTCTCAGCGTCGCCGACCCGAGCGTCGTTCGGCCCTGGGGAGCCTGATCGCCGGGCCCTCGAGCCTCCCACTCGACCCTCGATCCGGTCGAGGCGGGCCTCCAAGGCCGCGATCCTCGCAGAGGCCTCCTCCAACCGCTCCTGGAGCTGGCGTTCCCTCGGCGTGGGCTGCGCTGCGGCCACGTCATTCACCGCTTCAGGACGCATCGGACTTCCGTTCTGCTCGGGGGGCGCTGCGCCTCGGGGCCTCCGCAACCACTTGGCGGGCCACTGGACCGAGGACCACAGTGCTGTCGATGCCGGCTGACGGGGCAACGCCCCGCCCGGCCCGGGATCCGGGGGCAGAAGCGGCGGCTGGTCTCTTCTCGGATTCCGGCACGGTGGACCTCCGGTCGCGAACAATCAGCCTAACGCCAACTGAGCGGCTTTCGGTGGATGGGCGTAGCCTCGGCAGGTGCTCGGGAGGTCTCAGCTCGTTGCGCCGGGGTTGACCGCGGCGAGCCATCGATCCGCCTGCGCGGCGTAGGTGTAGCGCAGTTCCACGACCGCGCTGGCCCGTTGCGCGAGCCGACGACGCTCGGCCGGATCCACGGCGAGCAGGTGGAGGAGGACGTCGGCCCAGGTGCCATCGGAGGCAGCGACTCCGAGGCCCGCGGCGGTCATCGTAGCGTTCACGCCGACCGGCGAGGCGACCGCCGGGAGCCCTGCTGCTGCGTACTGCAGGAGTTTGTAGCCGCACTTGGCCCGCTGGTAGACGGAATCAACGAGGGGCATCAGCCCGATGTCGGCCAGTGCCGGAGCGTGGCGCTGGATCTCCGGAGTCCAGCGCAGGACATCAGTGAACGGCGTCAATTCGGCGGTGATGGCCGAGCCGCCAGCCACGATGGTCAGCCTTGCGCCCGTCCGGCGGTGCACCTCGGCCAGCTCCGAAGCGATGCGCTCCAGTTCAGGCTGCGTGGCCGGACTTCCCATCCACAGCAGACGGGGCCTTCCCTGGATCCGATAGTCCTCCTTCTTCTCGTAGTCGGCCGGATCGACGCAGGAGGGAATGACGACGACGTCGCGGGCGTGATGGGACGCCCAGTCCGCCAGCGTGTCGTTGCCGACGATCAACCGGTCGGCAGCGGCTGCGGCCCGCCTGGCCACCAGGTCTCGACGGAACGGAACCTTCCACCACGCACCCAGACCAGGGAGACGCCCGTCGTCCCACGGCAGCCCGTCGTCGAGTTCGTAGACACCGAATCCGGCCCCCCGCAGCAGGCGCTCCTCCAACCCGCCTCGCGTGGCGCGCGCCGCATTGCGCAACACGATGCGCACGCCCTCCTGGCGGCCCGAGGGGCGGTGGCTGTGGGCGCGCACCGCGATCCCGGCGGGATCGCCAGCGATGTGAAGGTGGAGCGGCGTTCCCGTGTGCGCGGCCCACGCCACGAGCCGCGTGCGGACCGAAGGGTCGCTCGGGCCCGCGGAGGCATAGGCATGGACGAGGTTCACGTGCCGGTGCGCGCCGGCGGGCGGACCGCGGGGCGGAGGTGGGTGCTAGTGAACCGGACCCGTGCGCCGTCACCGAGCCGGCGTCGGGTGCCCGGATCGCCGAGGAGCCGCCGCAGCACCGCCGCACGCCGGGTGGCGTCGTCGCTGGCCAGCTCCGGCCCGACGAGTTCGACCAGGCCCCGCCATCCCGAGCACAGCACGGGAAGTCCGGCCCGCATGCCCTCGAGCACGGCCAGCGGCATGCCCTCGTAGCCCGAGAGGTGGACCTGCACGTGGGCGGCCACGAGCACCTCGACGGGATCGTCGAGGTCGCCGGCGAAGGCCACCCGCCGGCTCAGGCCCAGCGCCGCCGCCCGCTGCTCCCAGCGGGGCTGCAGGGAACCACCACCGACGAAGGTGGCCCGCCACGGAAGATCCCGGACGGCGGCCAGCAGGTCGAGGGCGGCACCGTGGTCCTTCGGCGGTTCCATGCGGGCGACCATCACGACGTGGGGCTCGGCGACGTCGGCGCCGGGATCGGCCCGCCTCGGATCGTCGGGGATCGCATTGCGCTCGAGCCGGAGCCGTCGGGCGGGGACGAACCGCTTCCCGATGTTGAGGTCGGCCTCCGACACGCAGATCACCTCGGCCGGGAGGAAGCGCCCGCACAGCACCTCGCCGACCAGCGAGGCCGTGCGGTGGGGGAGCGAACCGAACATGAACGGCCAGCCGTGGGCCGTGTAGCTCGCCGGCACCCCAGTCCTGGCGGCGGCGACGCGGCCCACCAGGCCGCCCTTGGAGGAATGGCAGTGCAGCACATCGGGCCGGCGGGTCCGCAGCAGGCCCTCGACCTCGCGCACGGCGCGCAGATCGGCGAGCGGACCCGGGCGGTGGCGGAGTCGGCGGAGGCCGACGACCTCCACGCCGGCGGCGACGAGGGCGTCGGCCGTGGGCCCCCACACCCCGCACGCCACGGTCACCTGGTGCCCGGCCGCCCGCTGGGCGAGCGCGAGGTCGCGCACGCAGTGCTGGGCACCGCCGCGGTCGAGCTTGGTGATCAGGTGGAGGATCCTCACGAATCGTCCCCCGGGGGCGCCGGCGCACGCACGGTGGGCAGATCGTCGATGAGTCGGTCGAAGTCCCCGGCCACGACCCGCATCGACGCGAAGTCGGGATCATCCACCGGCACCGCCGAGGCCCAGGTGATCAGCCCGCGCACGTTCACCACACCATCGGTGGTGAACCGCTCCCGCACGTCGGGTCGGCGGTTCCAGGCCTGCACCAGCAGCCACAGGGGGCCGCCCATCCGGTAGCTGGGATCGGAGCGCATGGAGAGGGTCTGGGACAGCACCGCCACGATCCCGCCGCCGACATCGAGCACGCCCATGCGGGCGGCCGCCTCCGACAGTGCCGGTCGCAGCAGGGCCAACTCGACGGCATCGGGGTCGTTGTCCTGGCCGGCCCATCGCAGCAGGGTCACGAGGTCGGGATCCCCGGTGCCCGTCACGAAGGTCCCCCGTACGTCGGCGCGCCGCTCCCAGAGGGCGATGAGGCGACGGAGCGCATCGCGCTGCCGGTCGCTGAAACGGACCCCGTCGTCGTGCAGGGCGGCCAGGGTGCGGTCGGCGACGTCCGAGCGCGACGGCTCCAGTGTCGGCTCGGGATCGCGCCAGTTCCGCCCGGGGAGCGTCAGCAGGGCCGGGACCGCTGCGCCGATCACGACCAGCGCGACCACCAACCGCAGGGCGGTGGCGACGGGAACCTGGATGCGCCTCACGGGGAACGCTCCAACACGACCGCGTCGCCGCTGCGGTGCACGACCGTGACGCCCGGACGCGCCAGCGCCCGTTCGGCCAGGAAGCCCGATGCCACCAGGAAGCGCTCGGGCGTTGCATCCGGCCACGCGTCCCAGCGCGTGAGGCGCAACGGGGCGCCCCAGCCCGAGGCCGCCTCCCTGGTCGGCCGCCGCAGGGCGATCCACCAGGCCTGGTAGCCGTCGAGCGCCCGCATCGAGACGCCCACGTCGTCGGGATCGAGGTTGTCGTGGGCCCATGCCGCGGCGGCCTGCTCGTCGCGGCTGAGCGCCGGGCGTTCGAGCAGGGTTCGCTGCACCGGGGCCTGGATGGCGCCGAGGGCGAGCAGGACCGCGGTGCCGCCGAGGGCGGCGCGCACGCCACGTCGCTCGAGTGGAGCAGCGCTGACGCCATCGTCGCCGGCCGACGGAGCCAGGGCCGAGACCAGCGCCTCGCACGCCGCCGCCACCGCCAGCGTGGCCCCGATGAGCAGGCCGGGGGCGACGGTGTAGGCGTTCTTGGCGATCCGGTAGAACACGACCGGAACGCTGCCGAACACCGGCAGCCGCAGTGCCGCCATCCCGACGGCGAGCAGCGCCGGTGCGGCCGTCGCCCCGAGCGCCGCAGCGGCGCCCGGCCTTCTCGCGCCGGTGGCGGCCACCAGTTCGACGATTCCGGCCACGAGGAGGAGGGCCACGATCGGGCCGCCGATCGAGGCCAGTGTGAGGGGCGCGCGCTCGCCCTCGCCGGCCCCGGCGATCACGGACAGGTCGATGCCCATGCCCCGGGCCACCAGCAGCGCCGCCGTTCCCATGGCGAGCACGGCGGCCGCCGCAGCGAGGCGCCGTCGGGCCGTCACGCCGGCGAGGCGGCCGCCCAGGGCGTCGGCCACCACGGCCAGGGCGGGCACGGGTGCCGCCTGCGGGTACGTGAGCAGGCAGGCGACGGTCCCCAGGACCCCTGCGGCGGGGACGACCCACGCCGGCAGCGGCGCCGACCGGAGGGCGACGATCACGGCCACCGTTCCCCAGCCCAGCCACATGCCCCCGAGCTGGGCGAAGAAGAAGTCGTAGCCGACCATGCCGATCGTGTAGCGCCATCCGGCGAGGCCGACCACCACGGGCACGGCCACCCACGCCAGGGAACGGCTGCGCCCGAGCCGCACGGCGACGGCCGACGACGTCCACCACAGCAGGACGACCCAGGCGACCGAGACCAGCCACATGCCGGTCACCGGCGCCTGTCCGCTGAGCCTCGACACGACCGCCGCCACCGAGTGGGCGCCGGCGGGGTAGCGGGACTGGCCACCGAGCTCGGGCTGGAAGGAGCGGGGCAGGCCATCGTGGTCGGCGATCCAGGCGACGAGGCCGCCGTGGTGGGCGACGTCGACGCTGAAGGTCACGGGGGCGAAGAGCACCCCCGA